>JALYXJ010000369.1 GCA_030947165.1 Gemmatimonadota bacterium | reverse complement strand
TTTCCTGACAAGGCATCGTGCCCACCGACCTTCTCACCGTTCCTGCTGCGCGCCACGCGCAGATCATGGCACTCGCGCCCGAGCTCGTGGCGGGGCGTCGTGTCGCCCTCAGCACGCACCTGAACGCCGATGGCGACGGCTGCGGATCGGAGACGGCGCTCGCGCGCATGCTGACCTCGCACGGGCTCGTACCTCGTATCGTCAACCCGACGCCGTGGCCGGAGATGTTCGATTTTCTGGCTGACGGGATCGACGATCAGACGCCACGCGGCTCGAAGGCGTTGAAGGACATCGATCTCCTGGTCGTGCTCGACATCAGCGACGTGAAGCGGCTGGGCGTGCTCACTGAGACGGTGCGCGCCCTGACGGTTCCCAAGCTCGTGATCGATCACCACATCGACTCCGACGAGCCCGCGGGGTCGATCGTCGTGTCGGACACGACCGCGTGCGCCACCGCCGAACTGGTGTACGACATGGCGATGGTCATGGGATGGGAGATCACGCCGGCCATCGCCCGGTCGCTGTACACGGGCATGCTCACCGACACGGGTGGCTTCCGGTTCAGCAACACGACGCCGCGCTGCCTCGCGATCGCCGCCCAGCTGCTCGCGTGCGGCGTGGATCCCGAGGACATGTACACGCGGATCTACGCGTCCGCGCCCGCCGGCCGCGTACGCCTGATGGCCGATGTGCTGGGCACCCTGCAGGTGGACGAGTCGGTCGGACTCTCCTGGCTCTCGATGGGTCCCGACGCCTTGGAGAAGCACACCGTGCGCGCCGAGGATCTCGACGGCATCGTGGAGCACGCGCGCTCGATCGCCGGCACGCGCATGGCGCTTTTCTTTCGCGATCTCGGGCACGGCAAGGTGAAGGTGTCGTTCCGCAGCACCGGCACCACCGATGTGAACGCCTTCGCCAAGCAGTTCGGCGGCGGTGGTCACGCGAAAGCGGCCGGCGCGCTGGTGGCGGGCGGGCTGGGTGAGGTGCGCGACAAGGTGGTCGACGCAGCCCGCAAGACGCTGGCGGGCGCCTCCTCCGACTAGATTGCCGGTATGCCTTCCACACTCCAGGAGCGCCTCGCGAAGGCGTTCTCGCAAATCATCAATCCGCGCACGGGCACCGGCGTGTACGAGAGCCAGCAGCTCCGTGACGTCGCGACCACGGTCGACGGCAAGGTCCGGGCGACGCTCACGCTCGATGCGAGCGATGATCCGTCGCTCGCGCGGCAAGTGCGCCGCGCGATCGAGAGCGTTCCCGGTGTGACGGACATCCAGCTCGAGGTGCGCAGCGCGAGCGCGCCGGCGCGTCCCACCGGCCGCGCGCTGCCGGTCATGGACCAGACGCCCGCGGCGCCGCCACGGCCGGCTGCGCCCACGCCCAAGCGCTTTCCCAACCTCGGCAAGGTCCTCGCGATCTCGTCGGGGAAGGGCGGGGTTGGCAAATCCACCGTCGCGGTGAATCTGGCTGTCGCGCTCGCGCAGGGCGGCGCGCGCGTCGGCCTCATGGACGCCGACATCTATGGCCCCAACATCCCGAGGATGATGGGGTTGTCCGGATCACCGCCGGTGATCAAGGAGAAGATCGTCCCGCTCGAGGCCTTCGGCGTGAAGGTCATCTCACTCGGCATGATGATCGAGCCCGATCAGCCGGCCATCTGGCGCGGCCCGATCGTGATGAAGATCATCAATCAGTTCCTCCAGGATGTGGCGTGGGGTCAGCTCGACTACCTCATCGTGGACATGCCGCCGGGCACGGGTGACGCGCAGCTCTCGCTCGTGCAGGCGACGGAGGTGGACGGCGCCGTGATCGTGACCACGCCGCAGGAGGTCAGCGTGGGTGACGCGCTGCGCGGAGTGAAGATGTTCCAGCGCGTCGGCGTGCCCGTGCTGGGCATCGTGGAGAACATGAGCTGGTTCGAGTGCCCCCACTGCGGCAAGCCGACGGCGATCTTCGGATCCGGTGGCGGCGAACGGCTCGCGAGGAGCGTCGAGCTTCCACTGCTCGGGCAGGTGCCGCTCTATCCACGCGTCATGGAGGGCGGCGACACCGGGGCGCCGATCGTGATCGCGGACGCCGCGTCGTCTGCGGCGCGCGCGCTCACCACCGTCGCCGGCCGGATCGCCGACGCGATCGGCGCGGTGCCCGCAGCCTGATCTGGATGCAGCACGGCGGATCGCTTCCGGTCGAGGCGCACGAAGGGCTCGCACCGGTCGCGGTCACGAACGAGTGGGAGGCGGTGCAGCTCGTCGCCGATCCGCTGCCGCGGACGATCGCGCGCGTCGCCCTGCCCGCGGTCGCGTCGTCGCTCCTGATGACGCTGTTCTTCTCGGTGGACACCTTCTGGATCGGCACGCGCGTCGGGGCCACCGGACTCGCCGCCGCCTCCACCGCGGTGTTCTGGATCTGGCTCCTGGTGTCCATCGCCGAGATGGTCAGCATCGGGCTCACGGCGGTTGCGTCGCGACGCTACGGCGAGGGACGTGGCCGCGAAGCGGCACGGATCGCCGGCGACGCGCTGGTGTTCGCGCTGGTGCTCGGCGCGGTTGTGGGAGCGCTCGGACTCGCCCTGCTGCCGCATCTCTTCGCGGTGATGCGCACGTCGCCGGAAGTGTCCGCCCTGGGCACGCGGTATCTCGGCACGTACTTCCTCGGCGCGCCGCTGATCTTCGGCTTTTTCGCCGTGGATGCGGCGTTCCGCGCCGCCGGCGATACGCGCACGTCGTTCATCCTGCTGAGCGCGTCCGTCGCGGTCACGCTGGTGCTCGACCCGATTCTCATCGTCGGGTGGGGCCCGATCCCGGCGCTCGGCGTCTCCGGGGCCGCAATCGCGACCATCTGCACGCGAGGGGTAGCCTTCGCGCTCGGCCTGACGATCGTAGGGCGCCGCGGCGTGCTGAAGATCGGCCGGCCGGACTGGCGCACGCTCGCCACCATCACGCGCGTGGGGCTGCCCACGGCCGCGACGGGCGTGGTCTTCTCGCTCATCTACGTGCTGGTGACGCGGACCGCGACGCAGTTTGGAACGCCGGCGCTCGCGGCACTCGGCATCGGCCACCGCGTGGAGAGCTGGCTGTTCATGGTCGGCGTCGGATTCGGCGCCGCTACGGCGGCGATCGTCGGGCAGAATCTCGGTGCGGGGCGCACCGACCGCGCGGAGCGGGCGGGCTGGATCTCGGTCGGGTTCTGCACGATGTTCGGGGTGGTGGCGTGCGCGATGGAGCTCGCGATGCCGGAGCGGTTCGCCGCGATCTTCACGCACGACCACGCCGTGATCGCCGAGGGCGCGCGCTATCTACGCATCGCGGCGGTCTCGCAGCTGGGCATCTGCGCCGAGGTCGTGCTCGAGGGCGCGCTGGGCGGGGCCGGCTACACACTTGCGCCCATGGTGACGTCCACCGCCGTCACCGCGATGCGCATTCCAATTGCGGCGTGGGCGGCGTCGCAATACGGTACGACGGGGTTGTGGTGGACCATCTCCCTGACCGCGTTGGCCCGGGCCGTCGGCATGATGGCCATCTGGCGCGCCGGCCGCTGGAAGCGTAGCTCCATTGCATGACGAATGACCGATGACGCGCATCGTCACGCTGCTCACCGACTTCGGGACCA
>JALYXJ010000105.1 GCA_030947165.1 Gemmatimonadota bacterium | reverse complement strand
GGCCTTCGAGCGTGACGGTCGCGCGCGCCATCACCGGCTCCAGCACCTTCTCCGGCGTCCAGCGCACCGGCGTCTCGGTCTGCTGGCCGGTCGCATCGAGGTGCTGCTCGAAGTAGCCCTTGCGATGCAGGAGCGTGACGGCCACCTCGGGAACGCCGAGATCGGCCGCGGAGCGCAAGGTGTCGCCGGCGAGCACACCGAGGCCGCCGCTATATGTAGGGATCGCCTGCTCGAGGCAGATCTCCATGGAGAAATAGGCGACGCTGGAGCGCGTCGGTACGAACGTCATGATGGTGTCTCGAGAATGATGCGCAAAAAGGGAATCAGCGTCCGCCTCGCGTACGTACCCGCGGGCGGGCGCCGGCTCTCCATGGGGAATTTGCTGCGAGTATTCTATGCCAGCCGATTCGGTTTCCCAACCCGGCCGCTCGAAATGCCAAGGAAGGATTTCAGTCGGCCGATCGTCGCGCCGTCAGGACCGCCATGGGAAGTATCGCCATCGCGACAGCCACCATGAGCGATCCATCATGTGATGGAACGACCTGCCCACCCAGTTCGCAACGCCACGCTCGACCCGCGACCGCAGCGGGAACGTCGACGGTCGTGCTGCCCCACGCTGCGCCGACCGGCGCGCTGCCGCCGAGTCCGCTAGTCAGTCTAGCGATGATGACCACGAGCTCATCATCGCCGAAGGTGCGTCGAAACCCATAGAGACGGCCCGCGTGCGGTCCGTGGAACACAAGTGGCTCAAACGACCCGCCCGCCATCATGACGCCATGCTCGCGCCGGAAGTGCAGCAACCTCGCCGTAATGTACAGCTTCAGAACATCGTCTTCCGGTCGCGCGCACCAGTCCGCTAGACGGGAGACGTTGTCGTTCTGAATCGCGTCGAGCGCATGAGTGCGCTTGGCCCAATCCACCGGCCGACGATTGTCCGGGTCCACGAGTGCACGAAACCAGAGCTCGTCGCCCTGATAGAGATCGGGCACCCCCGGTGCCGTGAGGTGAACGACCACGCGACCCAACGCGTTCCACCGCCCCTGCGGCGCAAGGCTCGTCACGAACTGCTCGACGTCGTGGAGGAACTGCGCGTTCGATGCGCGATCGAGCATCCCGGCGATGTAGCGCTCGATCGCGCGCTCGTACTCGGCGTCCGGGTCCGTCCAGCTGGTGCTCACCTTCGCCTCGCGGACCGCCTTCTGGATGTAGGCCGTGAGACGCTCGCGCAGCTCGCCGATCCAGCGGTCGTCGTCCGTGGCGCGCACCCCCGAGCCAATTGGCCACAGCCCGACCAGCGCCTGATAGATGAAGTTGTCCGTGGCGCGCGAGGGGGCGAGCCGGCCGGCGACGACGGATTGCAGCGACCGATGATGCCGGCGCCACCGCCGCAGCCGCCGCTCCCACCCCGTGACGTGCTCGCTCAACGCGTCGAGCCGAGCGCGGACATCGGCGCTGCGCTTGGTGTCGTGCGTGTTGGTGGCGTTGAGCGATCCGGGATGTCGCGACGCGCGTTCGGAGAAGCGCTCATTCATCCGGTTGATCGCACCCGCAACCGGAACCCCCGGATCGCCACCCACCTCGTTGCGCGACGCGAGCGGCGCGTAGACGTAGAGCGCGGTGTCCTCGACTCCCTTCGCCGCGGCCGGACCGGTGAGCTGCTGCCAGCGCAGCACGAAGGAGAGCCGTGCCCGCGCCACCTCCTGCTCGGCGTCGCGCCATTCGCCGAGCAGCGTCCGTTCCAGCGCCTCGGTCGCGACGGCGTCGGCGTGGCCGCGCGCGCGGAGCTGCGCGAAGGCGCGCTCCAGCACCGCGCGGTCGGCGGGGCTCGCGTTCACATGCCCGGAGTCGATGTACGTGCGGTACACCGGCAGCACCGCCACCAGCTCCACGATCGCCCCGGCATACGCTCCGATGCTGCGATGCTCCCAGGACGCTCGTCGCGCCACGGCCGCGAGCATGGGCGCGATGCGACGGACGTCGGCGTTGAGGGCGCTGCGCAGCACGCGTCGCTTGGAGTCCACCGCCACGGCGTGAAAGTCCGGCGTGCCAAGCCGGCCGCGGTAGCGCGACTCGAGGGTGTCGTAGCCCACCGGGTCGATGAACAGGTCCTCGAGCGCGGTCATGATCTCGTAGCCCGTGGTCCCGTCCACCGGCCAGTCGGCCGGAAGACCCTCGCCGGCCGCGAGGATCTTCTCCACGACGATCGGTATGCGCGCATCGGCGCCGGCCGCCGGACGGCGCTCGTCCACGGCGGCGCGCAGGCGCTCGAGATACCGCCGCGGCTCCAGCAATCCGTCGATGTGGTCGACGCGCAGGCCGTCCACGATGCCGTCGGCGACGAACTGGAGCACGGCGCGGTGCGTCGCCTCGAACACCTCGCGATTCTCCACGCGCAGCGAGATCAGCTCGTTCACGTCGAAGAAGCGGCGGTAGTTGAGGTCGCGTTGCGCCGAACGCCAGAAGGCGAGCTCGTAGTGCTGATGGACGAGCAGCTCCTGTAGCCGCGCCTGGCCTTCCGGGCCGCTGGTCCAGTCGCGCACCACCTCGCGGGCTGTCGGATCGCGCATCGCCAGCTCCAGCTCGGGTGGAAGGGTGGTGGGATCGACGGGGAAGCTGTGATCGAAGTAGCGGACGCGAACGCCAAGATCGGAGACCTCGAGCGTGAGTTCGTCGCGGGCGATCGCGCGCTCGAGCGAATCGCCGAGCACGGGAAGGAGCACCTTCCCGATCAGCCGGCGGGTGGGCGCGCGCCACTCCACGTCGAACCAGCTGGCGAACCGCGATTGGCTCCCGCGCTCGAGCAGATCGTCCCAGTAGGGATTGTCCGGCCCGATCCCCATGTGATTGGGGACGATGTCGAGCACGAGCCCCATCTCGTGCGCGTGCGCCTCGTCCGCCAGCGCGACAAGCGCCGCATCGCCGCCGAGCTCGAGGCTCACGTGAGTCGGGTCGGCGACGTCGTAGCCGTGCGTGCTGCCACGACGAGCCGCCAGCACCGGGGACAGATACAGGTGCGAGATACCCAGCCGGTGCAGATACGGCACGCGCTCGCGGGCGTCGTGCAGCGTGAAAGACGCGTTGAGCTGGAGGCGGTAGGTGGAGATCAGCGGGCGCATGCTCATGTGGTAACTCGACCCAGGACCGCTTACTGAGTTACCGAACACAGATGACTCAGTTGCCCGAACGCCGATTGAGGAAATGGTGGGTCTTCCAGTGGAGTACCGAGTACTCCACTCAACACTGGCACTACCACCCGGCCACCTTCCGGCAACTACGTATTCTGTTGTCGGTCCTGAGCAGAGAGTCTTCGGCCGAGTCGAACCTGCACAGGCCGCGCCTTGCCGGGAACATCACACTCCCAACGCCTTCTCAGTCCGCGGATTCTCCAACAGCTCCTCGAGCGTCTCCCGCATCCGCCGCGACCAGCTCGCGTACCGGTCCTGCCACACCCCCGGGATGTTCACCGGCGTCGTCTCGTGGGCGAGATCGTCCAACGACAACCCCACGAGCGCCGACGGCGTGCGCCGGATGAAGCTGTGCACGCCGGCGATGAGGTCGTCGGAGGTCACGTTCTCTCGCGCCGATTCCGGAAGGATCCCCTCATCGATCAGCGACTCCACGAGCGCGACGCGCTCGATCCAGCGCATCTCGCGCATGTTGTTCTGCTGCACGGGGTCGCTCAGGTCGCCGAGCTCGCTGCGCAGCATGATGTCGCGTCCCTCCATCCAGCCGATGAGCGGCGGAAGGTCGTGCGTGTTCACCGTCGCCAGCGCCATGCGGCGGTACTCCTCGGCGCGGCGGAAGCGTCCCGTATGGAAGTCGCGCTCGAACACCTGGACCTTGGAGCCGAGCACCCCCCACCGGTCGAGCACCTTGGGCACCTCCGGCGGCACGGTGCCGAGGTCCTCGCCCACCACCACGGCGTTGTGTCGCACGCTCTCGAGGGCGAGGATGCCGAACAGCTCGTCCAGGTACGACGTCACGTACGCGCCGTCACGCGCCGAATGGCCGAGGGGCACCCAGAACATCCGGAAGAGGCCGAGCGCGTGGTCGATGCGCAGCGCACCGGTGTGCCGGAAGCCGGCACGCAGGAGACGCACCCAGTAGTCGTAGCCGGTCTCGCGCAGCACGTGCGGGTCGATCGCCGGCAGTCCCCAGTTCTGTCCTTCGTCGGAGTACATGTCGGGGGGCGCGCCAACGGTGGCGCCCTGACGGAACAGCTCGGGGTTGGCCCACACGTCGCTCCCCGAGGGCGCGGAGCCGACGGCAAGATCCTGATACAATCCGAGTGACAATCCTGCTCGCGACGCATCGAGCGCGGCGTGGCCGAGCTGCCAATCGATCTCGAACTGCAACCAGCGGTGATAGTCGACGCGATCGGCGAGCTGCTCGCGCAGGCGGCTCACCGCGTCGGAGCGCGCGGCACGCAGCTCCTCCGGCCACAGGCGCGCATCGGGACCCTCGCGCTCGGCGATCGCCATGAACGTGGCGTACTGCGAGAGCTGTGGATCCTCTCGCTCGCGGAACATCGCGTACGAGCGCGCGCGATGCGAGCGACCATCCGATTCGCGCGCCACGAAGGTGCGGTGCAGCGACTCGAGCACCGGCGCGCGGAGCGCCATGATGCGCCCATAGTCGAGCATCCTGGCGTCGCGCAGCTCTCGGAGCGACCCCTGGAACTCCGGCGACGCGACGTGCGCGCGCGCCCACTCGTCGTGGGCATACTCCGGGATATGGTCCGCCCGGAGATAGATGGGGTTTCGGAACAGCCGCGTGATCGGGCTGTAGGGGCTGACGTCGTACCCTTCGTTGCGCAGCGCGTGCAGGGGATTCATCCCCACGAATGCGCCCCCCTGATGCGCCACCCATTCCGCAATCGCGCCGAGATCGCCGAAGTCGCCGGCGCCCCAGTTGCCGCCGCTGCGCACGGTGTAGAGGTTCGTCGTGATGCCGAAGCCGCGATGGCCGCGCATCCGCGTCTCGGGCGGCGTGCACTGTGACGGCACGACGATCAGGCGTTGCGTGGCGCTCTCGCGAACGCTGCCGCCCTCGAAGGTGACGGTGAGATCGTGGTAGCCGAGCGGGGGTCGCAGCGGCAGCGTGAGCTGCACGGCGCGCGCGCGGCTGCCATGCGTCGTGCCGACCCACCTGTTCGTCGTGCCTTCCTCGGTGCGGAGGGTGAGCGTCCACTGGACCACCTCCGCCTCGATGCGGGGGACGCGAACGCGCACGCGTGCGAGCGTGCGGCTCCACTGCCGCACCACGCGCACCGGCTCGATCACCCGCCGCCGATCGGCGCGGCGCAGCGTGCGCAACACCTTCATCGCGGCGGCCTCGCTGCTCGCGTCGTAGCCCATGGCGGCGAGGAGCTGCTCGCGCGTGGCGTCCGAGGTGAGCCGCAGCGACTCGCCGGTCTGGTCCACGTACGACGACTGGATCCCGAGCCGCTCCGCCAGCGCGCGCAGCGCGGGGCGATCGACGTCAATCGGTCCTTCGACGTGGAGGTGTTCGTGCGTGGTCATCGCTTCCTGGCCATGCTCCCGCGTCGCGCGAGTGAGCGGGTCCGGACTGAGGGCGGGCGAACGGCGCGGCAGCGGTGGGTACACGGTACAGGGTACACGGTACCCGGTACCCGGTACTCCTCACACGGTGTCGTCCTGAGCGAAGCGAGGGACCTGCACGTGCAGGTCCTTCGGTCGCTGCGCTTCCTCAGGACGACAGGAGCGTCGTGCCATACCGCGTACCAGATACCCTGTACCGTGTACCCTGTCCCAACCTGCACCGCGCCGTTCAACCGCCCGACATCCGCAGTTGCTTCAACGAAGGTTTCACTCCCCATCACCCCTCCCCTGGCGCGCTCCGCGCCGGCACGAACACCATCACCGACAGTGGGGGCAGCACCAGGTCGAGTGAATGGCGCCGGCCGTGCATGGGATGATCGTCTGCCCACACCGAGGAGCGCGTGCCGTACCCACTGCCGCCCCAGCGGGTGTCGTCGGTGGAGAGCACGCAGCGGTACTCCCCCTGCTCCGGCACGCCGATGCGATAGTCGTCGTGCGGGATCGGCGTGAGGTTCATCACGACGATCGCATGCGCATCCCCCGATCGGCGCATGTAGGAGAGCACGGAGTTGGCGCGGTCGGCCACGTCGATCCACTCGAAGCCGCGCGGGTTGGGATCTCCGCGCCAGAGCGCCGGCAGCCCCTGGTACAGGTGGCCCAGCCGCGCCACGTAATCCATGAACGCGCGGCGCTCCGGCTCCTCCAGCAGGTGCCAGTCGAGCGACGTGTCGTGGTTCCATTCGCTCGGGGCGGCTAACTCTGTTCCCATGAACAACAACGACTTGCCGGGACGCGTGACCTGATACGCGAGCAGCGAGCGCATGTTCGCGAGACGCTGCCAGTGATCGCCCGGCATCTTCTCATAGAGCGAGCCCTTGAGGTGCACCATCTCGTCGTGCGACAGCGGCATGATGAAGTTCTCGCTGTGCTCGTACACCATGGCGAAGGTGAGCTCGTCCTGGTGGTGCTTCCGGTAGATCGGATCGCGCTCGAAGTAGCTGAGGGTGTCGTGCATCCACCCCATGTTCCACTTGAAGGTGAAGCCGAGCCCACCCTCGCTCATCGACCGCGTCACGCCGGGCCAGGCCGTGGAGTCCTCGGCGATCGTCACGCAGCCCGGCGCGTCCTGACACACGACGTTGTTCATGTCGCGGAGAAAATCGATCGCCGCGAGGTTCTCTCGGCCCCCGTATTGGTTGGGGACCCACTCGTTCTCGTTGCGGCTGTAGTCCAGGTACAGCATCGACGCCACGGCATCCACGCGCAGCCCGTCCACGTGGAACTCGTGCAGCCAGTAGAGGGCGTTCGCCACGAGATAGTTGCGGACCTCCTTGCGCCCGTAGTTGAAGATCAGCGTGCCCCAGTCGGGGTGCTCGCCGAGGCGCGGGTCCTCGTGTTCGTACAGCGCCGTGCCGTCGAAGCGACGGAGCGCGTAGTCGTCCTTCGGAAAGTGCGCCGGTACCCAGTCCAGCAGCACGCCGATCCCATGCTGGTGAAGCGTGTCCACCAGAAAACGGAAATCATCTGGTGCACCGTATCGCGAGGTGGGCGCGTAGTAGCCGGTCACCTGGTAGCCCCATGAGCCATAGAACGGGTGCTCGGCGACCGGCAGCAGCTCGACATGCGTGAAGCCGAGCTTCTTCACGTGGTCAGCGAGTCGTGGCGCGATCTCACGATAGCTCAGCGTGCGATTGCCCTCCTCGGGCACGCGCGTCCACGATCCCAGATGCACCTCGTAGACGTGCATCGGCTCGTGCACGAGGTTGCGGTGCGGGCGCGACGTCATCCATCCGTCGTCGCGCCAGCCGTAGACATTTTCGGGCACGACGATCGCCGCCGTGTCGGGCGCCTGCTGCATCTTGAGGGCCATGGGGTCCGTCTTCACACGGAGCTGACCCTCGCGCGTGCGCAGCTCGAACTTGTAGAGCGCGTTTGGTCGGACGCCGGGGACGAACAGCTCCCAGATCCCCGAGTCGCCGAGCCGCCGCATCGGGAACTGGCGCCCGTCCCAGTTGCACCAGTCGCCGATCACGCTCACGCGGTCGGCGTTCGGCGCCCACACGGCGAAGGCGACGCCTTCGTCGCCGTCGAGCGTGCGCGGGTGTGCGCCGAGCATCGTCCAGAGCCGGCGATGCGTGCCTTCCCGGAAGAGATAGAGATCCATCTCGCCCACCGACGGCGCGAAGCGATATGGGTCGCCCCGCTCCCAGCTTTGGCCGTCCGGCGCGATGAAGCGGAGGGTGTATCGCATCGGCAGCGATGCGCTCGCGAGGAAGCCGGAGAAGAAGCCGTCGCCCTCCGCCCGGAGAGCCGTTGCCACCCCATCGCGCAGCACGAGCGCGTCGGCGGCGTCGGGCTGGAGGACGCGCAGCAACACCCCGGCCGTGTCGTCCAGCGCGTACGGATGCGGCCCCAGCACCTGGTGAGGCTCGCCGTGCCGCCCCTCGAGCAGGGCGGCGCGCACACCGGACTCGAGGCGAGGCAGGGCCGCGGTGAGTGAGCGGGCGGGGGGGGGCGCGGCGTCGGTCATAGGGTGTGCTGCTCCACTGGCGTGAGTGACTCGCGCCGCGGCTCGTCCGCCGAAATGCGCCGATCGCTGCCGAAGCGCAGCAGCACGAGCGAGTGCGCTTCGAGCTCCACGCTTTTCTTCTTGAGCACCGGCATCTCGTGGCGCGCCGTGTCCACCATGATGACCCACATCTTCTTGTCCGCCGCGAGCACGGGCAGCTTGAAAGTCACCTTCTGCTCGCCGCCATTCAATATGATGAGCAGGGTGTCGCCGCACACGGCATGGCCGCGCTCGTCCACCTCGTCGGTCGCCGCGCCGTCGATCAGCATACCGAGTGCGTGCGCCTGCGGGTCGCGCCAATCGGCGTCGGTCAGCTCCTTCCCGGTGGCGCCAAGCCAGGTGACGTCCTTGTGCTCCGAGCCCGGCACGACCGCGCCGCGAAAGAAGTGCCGCCGCCGCAGCACCGGATGCGCCTGTCGGATGGCGATCAGCCGGCGCGTGAACTCCACGAGCTCCTTCTGCCGGTCGTCGAGATCCCAGTTGACCCAGGTGATCTCGTTGTCCTGCGCATACGCGTTGTTGTTGCCCTGCTGGGTGCGGGCGAGCTCGTCGCCGTGGGCGAGCATCGGCACTCCCTGCGAGAAGGCGAGGGTCGCGAGGAAGGTGCGCATCAACCGATACCGCATGTCGACCACGGCCTTGTCGTCCGTGTCGCCCTCCACTCCCCAGTTCCGGCTGATGTTGTCGTTGTGGCCATCCTGGTTGTTCTCGCCGTTGGCCTCGTTGTGCTTCCGCTCGTAGCTCACGAGGTCGCGGAGCGTGTAGCCGTCGTGCGCGGTGATGAAGTTGATGCTCGCGTACACGCCGCGATCGCTGCCCGAGAAGATGTCGCTCGAGCCGGCGAGCCGGCTCGCCATCTCGGCCACCTGGCCGGGCTCACCGCGCCAGAACTTCCGCACGCTGTCGCGGTACTGGCCGTTCCACTCCGTCCAGCGCACCGGGAAATTTCCCACCTGGTAGCCACCCGGCCCCACGTCCCACGGTTCGGCGATCAGCTTCACGCGCGACAGCGTGGGATCCTGCTGCATGATGTCGAAGAAGGCAGAAAGCTTATCGACATCATAAAGCTCTCTCGCTAAAACCGGCGCGAGGTCGAAGCGGAAGCCGTCCACGTGCATCTGGTCTACCCAGTAGCGCAGCGAGTCCATCACGAGCTGGATCGTGCGCGGGTGCTGCATGTTGAGTGAGTTCCCGGTGCCCGTGAAGTCGGTGTAGAAGCGCTTGTTCTTCGGCTCCAGCCGATAGTATGTCGTGTTGTCGATGCCGCGCAGCGACAGCGTGGGACCGAGATGGTTTCCCTCGCCCGTGTGGTTGTACACGACGTCGAGGATCACCTCGAGCCCGGATTGGTGCAGCGTCTTCACCATGGTCTTGAACTCGTAGACCTGGTTGCCCAGCCCACGCGTGGCGTAGCGTACGTCGGGCGCGAAGAAGCCGATGGAATTGTAGCCCCAGTAGTTCGTGAGGCCGCGCTCGGCGAGATGCCGATCCACCACGAACTGGTGCACGGGGAGCAGCTCGAGCGCCGTCACGCCAAGAGTCTGGAAGTACTCGATCATCGGATCGCTGCAGAGTCCCAGATACGTACCCCGCAGCTCCGGTGGCACGTCCGGATGGCGCTGGGTCATCCCCTTCACGTGACACTCGTAGATGATCGTGCGGTTGTATGGGACGTTGAGCGGCGCGTCGTCTTCCCAGGTGAAGGCGTTGTCGATCACGACCGACTTGGGAACACCCCCCGCCGAGTTGTCCGGGTCGGGATCGAGGTCTTCGTGGGCGTTACCCACTTTGTAAGCGAACAGGTCGTTGCTCCACTTGATCGCGCCGGTGATCGCCTTGGCGTATGGGTCGATCAACAGCTTGGCCGGATTGAACCGCTGTCCATTCTCGGGCGCGTATGGTCCGTGCACCCTATAGCCGTAGTACTGCCCTGGCCGCGCATCGGGGAGGTAGCAGTGCCACACCTGATCGGTGCGCTCGGTGAGCCGGAGCGTCGCCGCCTCCGCCGCGTCGTCGGGCTCGCGGAACAGACAGAGCTCCACGC
>JALYXJ010000089.1 GCA_030947165.1 Gemmatimonadota bacterium | reverse complement strand
TTCTTTGGGCTGAACGGCTTCGTCATGAAATCGCTCGCGCCGAGGCGCATCGCCTCGCGATGCTGCTGTTCCTGGCCGGCCGCAGTCAGGATGATGCACGGCAGTTCCTTCATCCGCTCGTCGCTTCTCATCCGCGCGAGGACGTCAAGCCCGCTCAGTTCCGGCATCATGAGATCGAGCAGCACGATGTCGATATCATGCTCGCGTTGCAGGATGTCGAACGCCTCACGGCCATCATACGCGAGTGTGACGCGGAACGGACCCTGCTCGAGCTTCATCTTGATGATGCGCCCGATGTGCGGCTCGTCGTCGGCGACGAGCGCATGCGTCAGTTGCGTCTTGGGCACGCTAGACCAGGGCCGCGATCTGCTCGCGGTTCCGGCGCAGCTCGAAGAGCAGCTGGCCGATGTTCGCCTGCGGGCGCACGAGCACGAGCAGGATCGCGTCGGCACTGAGGACCGACGCGATCGCGAGACCGTCCCGATATTCGAGCACCGAGGTGAGCAGGGGACCGCGCTTGGCGGCCACACCGAGCTCATCGGCGGGTGCTATGATTGCGGGAATGCGCGCTGCCAAGTCCTCGGCATCCACGCCGGCGACGGTCTGACTATCAATGAGGAGACCGTCGCGGCCGAGTACGACCGCTGCCTCCACTCCTTCGCGCTGCCGAATCGCGCCCACCAGGTCGCGGATGCTGGCCATGCCTTCTCCATCGGAAAGTGCAGCGGAAGCATAAGGCCGAGGGGGGTGAAGTCAAGCGACGCATTCGCTTGAGTTTGCCCGCGTCCGGCCCTATCCTACGCCAGCCATCCCATCGTCACGCTCCGCTCCGACTTCATGCTGCCGACTCGCACACTGCGCGTCGCCATCGTGGCCCTCGTCGTCGTCCTCGCTGCCTGCGGCGATCCGACCAAGCCGAAGGCCTTCCAGGCGAACGCGCTCAGCATTTACCTGCTCACGCCCTTCACTGGCGCGCCGGTGACGGCCGCGACCGCGATCAATTTCCTCGGGGGCGCCACGCGCGCGAGCTCCGCGTTCAACTTCGACGTGGCGTTCGATCTCGACGCGTCCGGCCGGACGCTCGTCTATCCGGTCCGTGTCGTCGGCGGCTCGCTGACCAACCTCGAGCGCGCCTACCTGGGACAGGCACAGCTGCCACGCGTCGGACTCCAGATCGTCCCGGGCAGCTTCGAGTCGCTCACCGAGGTGCCGACGACCGGCTATGACACGCTCTCGATCCAGACGCTGGTGCCGGGCGCCACGATGGCGGTCAACGTGCTCGACGCGAGCTGCGCGTTCAGCCTCGGAGGCACGACGATCGCCGCCAAGCTCACCGTCGACAGCGTGAATACGGCGACGCGCAAGATTTACCTCCGCACGGTGGTGGATCCCAACTGCGGCTACCTCTCGGTCGTGCCGGACTCGATTCCCACGCGCTGATCTCTCCCCCCACCGATGCACGACCTCAAGCTGGTCCGCGAGCGCCCCGACGATCTCCGCGAGGCGATGCGGCGGCGCGGCGCGCTCACCGCTCTCGGTCCGCAGCTTGATCGATGTGAGGAGCTGGAGCGCGAGCGCCGGTTGCTCGTTCAGGCGGTAGGGGAGCGCAGGGCCGCGCTCAACGCGAGCTCGCAGGAGGTCGCGCGACGCAAGAAGACCGGCGAGCCCGCCGACGACCTCATCGCACAGGGTCGTGGGCTCGGCGAGGAGATCGGGCGCCTGGAGAGCGAGCTGGGCGCCGCCGAGGGAGAGCTCGTCGGCATCCTCATGGAGGTGCCGAACATCACCCTTCCGGACGTGCCGGCCGGAGACGAGGAGCACAACGTCATCGTGCGCAGCTGGGGCGATCCTCGTGCGTCGGACGGTGTGAAGCCGCACTGGGAGATCGGCACGGCGCTCGGACTGTTCGACCTCGAGCGCGCATCGAAAGTGAGCGGCTCCGGCTTCGCCGTGTTCCGTGGGCCCGGGGCGCGGCTCGTGCGCAGCCTGCTCGCCTTTTTCATGAACGTGCACGCGGACGAGCACGGGTACGAGGAAGTGTGGCCCCCCGCCCTCGTGAATCGGGCCAGCATGACGGGCACCGGCCAGCTCCCCAAGTTCGAGGACGACGCCTACAAGATCGAGGGCGACGATCTGTTCCTCGTCCCGACGGCCGAGGTTCCAGTCACCAATCTCTATCGCGACGAGACGCTGGATGGCGGGATGTTGCCGATGGCCTTCTGCGCCTACACCCCCTGCTTCCGTCGCGAGGCTGGTTCGGCGGGCAAGGACACGCGCGGCATCCTGCGGATGCACCAGTTCGACAAAGTAGAGCTGGTGCGCTATTCGACGCCCGAGGAGTCCGACGCGCAGCTGGAGCTGATGCTGGGCCATGCGGAATCCATGCTGCGCCGTCTTGGGCTGCCGTACCGCGTGAAGCTGCTCGCGGCGGGCGACACCGGCTTCTCCAGCGCCAAGACCTACGACCTCGAAGCGTGGGCGCCCGGAGTCGGCGCCTGGCTCGAGGTCAGCTCGGTGAGCACCTTCTCGGATTTCCAGGCGCGGCGCGCGAACATCCGGTTCAAGAAACCCGGCAAGGGAGAGAAGCCACGCTTCGTGCATACCCTCAATGGCTCCGGCCTCGCCTTTCCCCGGACCATCGCCTGTCTGCTCGAGCACTATCAGCAGCCCGACGGCACCGTCGTCGTCCCCGAAGTGCTGCGTTCGTCTCTGGGGACCGACCTGCTAGGCTAGCCGATGCGGCGCGGCGGTCCCGAACTGCTCGTCGTGCTCTTCCTGGCGATCCTGCTCTCGTCGTACGTGGTGTACACGCAACGGGTGGTGCGCGAGCTCCGCGGGGAGGCACTGCGCTCCAGCCGGATGTACGCGCGCGTCTTCCGCGCCCAGAGCGACACCAGCGAGAACGCGGGCACGCAGGCGCTGTTCGATCTCTCCAAGAGCATTCGCGAGCAGGGCGTGCCCCTCATCGTCACCGATAGCGGCGGGCGCCCGACGGCGCATGCCAATCTCCCCGCCGATGTGGCGGAGGACGAGAGCCGTGTGCGCGAGTACGTCCGCGAGCTCGATCGGCAGAACGCCCCGGTCGTGGATTCGCTCGTGGGGCAGATTCACTATGGCAATACCCCCCTCGTGAAGTGGCTCGGCATCATTCCCGCCTTCCAGGCTGCTACGGCCTTCGTGCTGCTGCTCGCCGCGGTGTCTATCGTGCGCGCGCACGGCAATGCCGAGCGCGAGCGGGTATGGGCCGGCATGGCGCGGGAGTCGGCGCATCAACTGGGCACCCCACTCTCGAGTCTCGCCGGGTGGATCGAGCTGCTGGAAGAGAAGGTGCGCGACGCAACCACCCTGACCGCGACGACGAACATGCGTGCCGACCTCGAGCGTCTCGATCGCGTGGCGCATCGGTTCGAGCGCATCGGACGGGAGCGGCCCGGCGATCAGGTGGAGCAGGTCGACCTCAACGCGCTCGTGGATCGCGTCAGCGCGTACTTCCGGGCTCGCGTCCCGACGCTGGTGCATACCGTCGCCATCGACGTCGCCGCGCACCCGGAGCCGGTCTCGGTGCACGGCGATCCGGTGCTGCTCGAGTGGGCGCTGGAAGTGCTCGTGAAGAATGCGATCGATTCCCTTGCCGGTCGAGGCGGACGCATCGCGATCGGCGTGCAGGGCCGCACGAAGGGCGGAGCCACCATTACCGTGGCCGACGACGGTCCGGGAATCTCGCGCGACCTGCGGGCGCGCATCTTCGAGCCGGGATTCTCCACGAAGCAGAGCGGCTGGGGGATCGGCCTTTCGCTCGCTCGGCGCATCATCCAGGAGAACCACGGCGGCACGCTGCGACTCGCGTCGGCCGACCGCGGCGCGACGTTCGAGATTATCTTACCCTGATGGATATTGCGATCGACGATCCACTGCTCGAGGGACTGAACCCGGCGCAGCGCGAAGCCGTGCTGCACGTGGACGGCCCGCTCCTGGTGCTCGCCGGTGCGGGCTCCGGCAAGACGCGCGTGCTCACGACTCGCCTCGCCCGGCTCATCGACCAGCATGGTGTGGATCCGAGCCGCATTCTCGCCGTCACGTTCACCAACAAGGCCGCCGGCGAGATGAAGGCGCGCATCGGGAGGTTGCTGGGGCGTCAGCCCGGTGGCATGTGGATCGGAACCTTCCACTCCATCGGCGCACGGATGCTGCGCGCCGCCCCACACCTCGTCGGACGCACGCCCTCGTTCACGATCTACGATCAGGACGACACGCAGAGCGTCGTGAAGCGGATCATGGAGCGCAACCGGCTGAACACCAAGCAGTTCACGCCGCGGGGCGTGCAGGCCGCCATCTCCGACGCCAAGAACGGTCTCGTCTCCCCCGACGAGTACGAGAATCTCGCGATGGATCCCTTTTCGCGCGCCGTGGCGGTCGTCTATCGGGAAATGGGTGAAGCGCTCCGCGTGGCCAACGCGGCGGACTTCGACGACCTGCTCGTGCTCCCGGTCAGGATGCTCGCCGAGCATCAGGCCGAACGCGAGAAGTATCAGCGCCGCTTCCGCTACATCCTCGTCGACGAGTATCAGGACACCAATCGCGCACAGTACCAGCTCGTGAAGCTGCTCGCCGGTGGCCACGGCAATCTCTGCGTCGTCGGTGACGACGATCAGTCGATCTACGGCTGGCGCGGCGCCGACATCCGCAACATCCTCGACTTCAACAAGGATTTCCCCGAGGCGCACACGGTGCGCCTCGAGGAGAATTATCGCAGCACCCCAGAAGTGCTCGACCTCGCGAACGTCGTGATCAGCGTCAACAAGGGCCGCATGGGCAAGACCCTTCGCCCAACCCGGGGCAGTGGGGAGCGCGTCACGGCCGTGCGGTCGCTCGACGAGCGCGACGAGGCGGACTTCGTCGTCGAGGAGCTGACCACTCGGCGCGCGCAGTCGTCGGGGATGACGCTGCGCGACTTCGCGGTCGTCTATCGCACCAACTCGCAGAGCCGCGCGCTCGAGGAGGCGTTGCGCAAGCGCGCGATAGCGTACCGTCTCGTTGGGACGGTACGCTTCTACGACCGGCGCGAGATCCGCGACCTGATGAGCTACCTCAAGCTCATCGCCAACCCCGCCGACGACGAGGCCTTCCGCCGCGCCGTGGTGGTACCGAAGCGCGGGCTGGGCGACACCACAATCGAGTCGCTCTCGGTCGCGGCGCGCGGGGCAGGGATTCCCATGCTCGCCGCCGCGACGCGCCCCGAGCTGCTCGGCGCCATCCGGCCGGCGGCGCGCGGTGCACTCGAGGAATTCGCGGCCCAGATCGCGAAGTTCGGTGAATCGGCCCGCGAAGCGGCGGTCGACGAGCTGCTGCGCGAGGTCGTGGACGGGATTCGCTATGACGAGTACCTCCGTGCCGAGGGCCCGGAGGCGGCGGACCGCCTGGACAATGTCCGGGAGCTGATCACGAGCGCCGCGGAGCAGGTGGCGGATGAGGAGGGCGAGGTCGGACTCACGCCGCTCGACCACTTCCTCCAGCGCGCCATGCTCGTCGCGGAGCTCGACAAGCTCGGCCCCGACGCCGATGCCGTCACGCTCATGACGCTGCACAACGCCAAGGGCCTCGAGTTCCCGGTGGTGTTCATCACCGGGCTGGAGGACGGTCTTTTCCCGCTGGCGAAGGCCTACGACGATCCCAAGCTGCTCGAGGAGGAGCGCCGCCTCTTCTACGTCGGGATCACGCGCGCCGAGCGGAAGCTCTTCCTCACGCACGCCGAGGAGCGCCGGCGGAACGGCGAGTTCATGCCCTCCAAGCCGTCGAGCTTTCTCGCCGCCATCCCCGAGGACATGCTCGAGCAGCGGAAGACGATCAAGGTGCGCAGCTCCGGCCGCTCGTTCATGCAGTCGCTCGGCGGCGGCAGCCAGTGGGGCAACTCGCGCCGCCGCCCGGGCATGATGGACACCGATCTCCGCTCCGCCGTGATCGACGACGAGGCCGGCTTCCCGCCCAGCGCCGCGATGCGGAGGCCGGGCCGTCCCGTCACGCGCGCCCCGAGCTTCGACGACGCGGAGGCATCGCAGGACGCCGCCGTGATCGCGGTGGGCGCGCGCGTGAAGCATCGCAAGTTCGGCAGCGGCGTGATCGCCGAGCTGGCGGGCGCGGGGCGCGACCTGAAGGCGAAGATCGACTTCGACGACGAAACCATCGGACGGAAGACGCTCGTCGTTGCGCAGGCCAACCTGGAACGGGACATCGACTAGTGGCGGTCACGATCGACGACGTGCGGCACATCGCCTCGCTGGCGCGGCTCGGCCTGAGCGAGGAGCGCGCCGCGAAGCTGATGGTCGAGATGAATACGATTCTCGGCCACATGGACGCGCTCTCCAAGGTGGATACGGCGGGCGTGCAGGAAGCCATCGGCGTCGGCGCGCGAGGGCTGCCCGTGCGCGCC
>JALYXJ010000359.1 GCA_030947165.1 Gemmatimonadota bacterium | reverse complement strand
TCGATACTACAGGGCTCGTACAAGGACGACGAGGCCCTCGGTGGCGCGTCGTCGCTCCGCGGCATTCCCCGGAACCGCTACGTCGGACGAGGGGTCGCGTTCGGGAATCTCGAGGCACGCTGGGATGCCACGACCTTCTCGGTGCACGACACTCCGTCGCGGCTCGTCCTGAGCGCGTTCGTCGACGCTGGACGCGTATGGACCGGCGACATCGACGTCACGGAGATCTACAAGGATCTGCACGCCGGTTACGGCGCGGGCGCTCGGCTCGCAATTGGGCCGAGCTTCGTCGTCGCCGCCGACGTCGGGCATTCGTCGCAGAGCATGGCGGCGGTGTACGTCGGACTAGGCTACCTCTTCTGACGCCGCGCACGCGGCTGGTGCGATTGCATGACCTGAGCACGTCCGACATCTTGGGCCTCGCGCCCCACTCACTTTGGAGGAACCGTTGATTCGACAGTCCCGACGGAACGTTCGTGGCGCGGCGCTCGTGGTGCTGGGGGCATTCGCCGCGGGGTGCTGGGTCTCCACGACCACCAGCGGCCATCCGCTCGACGTCGCCGCCACGCCGGTGCATGTCGAGTCGCCGGTGAAGGTGCATCTCCGCGACGGCTCCATCGTGATGTTCCGCCACGGCGCCACAGTTGACCACGACTCCATCAGCGGCGACGGCGAGCGATTCAGCGCCACGCTCGCCGCTGCCGGCGTCACGCGGTCCGTCGCGCTCGACAGCGTGCTGGGGGCCGAAGCGTTCGATCAGCGCGTCAATGGCGATCGGACCGTGTTGTACGCCGCCGGCACGGTGCTAGGCGCCGCCGCGACGGTCGCGCTCCTGAAGGTGATCTTCGGCTCCTGTCCAACGATTTACACCGACAGTGCAGGGGTGCCGCGCCTCGAGGCGGAATCGTTCTCGTACAGCATCGCACCCATGCTCGAGAAGCGTGATGTGGACCGGTTGAGAGCGCAGCCCGATGCGAGGGGCATGCTCACGCTCGAGGTCCGCAACGAGGCGATGGAGACGCACTACATCGATCAGTTGCAGCTGCTCGAGGTGCGCCGGCGCGCCGACGAGGACGTCTTTCCCGCATCCAGCGGCCCGCCGGTCGCGGTCCGCACGCCCGTCGTGCCCACCCGCGTAACGGACCGGGCGACACGCGACCTGCGCCGCGTGCTCGCTCGCGCCGACGAGAGCGTCTTCTCGACGGATTCCGGCACCCTGGCGCGGGCCGCGGTCGTCGGTGCGCCGGCGTCGCAGCGTGAGGACTGGATCGATGTCACCATTCCGCGCCCAGCCGGTCGCGATAGCGTGGCGCTGCTACTGCGCATGCGGGCTTCGCTGCTTACGACCGTCCTCTTCTACGATTACATGCTCGAGCGGCCGGGCGCGCGGTCATTGGACTGGGTCGCGCGAGACATGTCGCGCATCACCACCCTTGCCCAGATGGGGCGTTGGTACACGGAGACGATGGGCCTCCGCGTTTCCGTCCGCGAGGGAACCGAGTACCGCCAGATTGCCCATCTCGCCGACTTCGGCCCCATCGCCTGGCGCAGTATCGCCGTGGTCATTCCCGTTGCCGGGGACAGCGTGCACGTTCGGCTCAGCTTTCTGCCGGATGAATGGCGTATCGATCAGCTCGCGTTTGCGGCGGACGTGCGCCGTCCGCAGCCGCGGATGCTCGCGCCTATGAGCGTCACGACCACCACCGGCGCGGCGCATCCCGAGGCGCGCATCGCATTGACGAGCGCCGACGAGCGCCGGCTCTCCACGTCCCCTGGCGACCGGATGTTCGTCCACTTCGATGTCGGGCGAGACAGCACGCCGCGCACGTTCCTCGTCGCGGCGCAGGGCTACTACTCGGAGTGGGTGCGTGGAAGCTGGCTGCGCGGTCCCAAGCCGCCGCATGCCTTCTCGCCCTCGCGCACGGCGATCGACGACGTGCTTCGAACCTGGATCGGGAAGAAGCAGTTCATGGAGGCCGAGTTCTTCCGCTCGCGGGTGCCCGTCCTATGAGCCGCGCCCTCGCTGCGAGCGCGCTGCTCGCCACGCTCACCGCGTGCACCACCAGCCCGAGCCCCCACTCCTATCCTCCAGCCGTCGAGCCGAGCGGGATCCACGGCGATCTCAAGACCACCTTCGACCGTACCACGCTCCGCGTCGAGCTCCTGGCGGTGGACGACTCATCGTACGTCGTGCTCAGTCGCGACCGCGTCGCCGTGGCACCATTCCGTATCGTGGAACGAGCGGTGTTCGAGCCGATCGGCACGACGACGAAAGGAGGCCGAGCGCCGTCGTCGAGTCATCGATCCCAATTGAAATACGCGAGCCGGTTTCCGTACGGCATTCCGGCGCCGGTGATGTCGCGGCTGCTCGAGAAGTCGGGGCAACAACGGCCGGACGATCTGGCCGCGCCCTCGCAGCCGTGAGCATGCGCGCGAGTTTCGTGACGGTGCTGGTCGCCGTGGCATGCGGCAGCACCGCGGCGAGTGGCCAGCTCGCGGCTGGCGTCGCAGCGTCGAACACTGGAGAGCCAAGCGCTACGGAGTTCGCCGCTCGCGCACGGGAGGGCACCGCGCGCTTTCGCGATCAGCAGGCAGCGATCGAGGCCGGCTTCAGGCGGGTCGGCGTCGACTTCCCCGCCATGGGAGAGCATTGGGTCAGTCCCGAGCGCATCGTGGTCGATCGATTCGATGCCGCGACGCCCTCGGTCCTGATGTACGTGCGCATCAACGGCGTGCCGACGCTCGTCGGCGTGGCGTACACCGCATTGCTCGGGCCGGGCGCGTCTGTACCCACTTTCAGCGCCGCGAAGCCCTTCTGGCACGAGCACAACGGCACGGTCGTGGAAGAGAGTTTCCCGCTTGTCGGGCACACCAGCCCGCCCGGGCCGGACGAAGCGCACCTCGCCATCCTGCATGCGTGGGTGTGGACCGACAACCCGGAGGGTCTGTTCACCACCGACAACTGGTCGCTGCCCTTCGTGCGAGCCGGCGTACCCGGGCCTCGCGTCCCCACGGCCGAGCTGGCCGGCGCACTCTCGCTCGCCGCGGGTGGCGCCGACTACTACCTGCTGGCGGCACGCACTGTCGGACAGCTCTCGGACACGGAGGCGCTGAGCGCCGAGCGTCTGTTACGAGCGGAGGCGACCCGCCTGGCCGATCACGTCGCGCACGTGCGCGCGAAGCGGGCCCTCGACCCCGCCGACGAGCGCGAGCTCGTCGAGGGGTGGCGCGCCCTGTGGGACGCCCTCGCCGGCGTTGCACCCGATCGCGCCGCCGCCATCAGGGCGCTCGCGCACGGCGGCGAAGGCGCACACGAGAAGGCGCATTCGTCGCAGAAGTGAGCGCATGTATATTCCGGTGAGCTTCCACTGAATCATGGCCCAATCCGCCCACACGCACTCCGCCCACGACTCTCATGACCATGCGCACGGCCATGGCAGCCATGCGCACGATCACGGGCAGGGGGGCCATCGACATCACCATCACCTTCCGGCGGCTTTCGATCGTGCCTTCGCCGTCGGGGTGGGGCTGAACCTCGCGTTCGTCGTCGCGGAGTTCCTCTTCGGGTTGCGCGCTCACTCGCTCGCTCTCACCGCCGACGCGGGGCACAACCTGAGCGACGTACTCGGGCTTGGTCTCGCCTGGGCCGGCAGCATGCTCGCGCGGCGCGGGCCGACGCCTCGGCGGACGTACGGGCTGCGCCGGTTCTCGATTCTCGCCGCGCTGATCAACGCCGGGCTGCTGCTCATCGCCGTCGGCGCCATCGCCGTGGAGGCGGTGCAACGGCTGCGTCATCCCGCGCCGGTCGCGAGCAACATCGTGATGATCGTCGCGGCCGTCGGCATCGTCATCAATGTCGGCACCGCGCTCGGATTCATGCGGGGGCGCCACGCGGATCTCAACATCCGAGGCGCGTACCTTCACATGATGACTGACGCGCTCGCGTCGGCGGGAGTCGTGGTCACGGGACTCGTGATCGGTATTACCGGGTCGCTCTGGCTCGATCCCGCCGTCAGCCTCGCGATCGTCGCGCTCATCATGTGGGGTACCTGGGGATTGGCGAAAGACTCGCTCGACCTCGCGCTCGACGCCGTCCCCGCCGGTATCGACCCGGGCCAGGTGAGCGACGTCCTCGCTGGGCTCGACGGCGTGATGGAAGTGCACGATCTCCACATCTGGGCCATGAGCACCACGGACGTGGCGCTCACGGTGCACCTGGTCCGCCCCTGCGCGGGCGGGGAGGATGCGCTTCTCGCAGTCGCCACCGAGCAACTGCGCAGTCGTTTCGGCATCTCGCACGCCACCATCCAGCTCGAGCAGGGACTGGCCGTACATCCCTGCGAGCAGGCGGCGCCCGGCAGTGTCTGACTGCTGGCGGGCCGGGCAGGGCCGGATCGGCGCCGACCCGGTCCCCGCCATATTGTTCAGCTGCGCCTCCATCTGACCGCTCGACAATCCGTCGCGCGGCTCCTCGCTGGCCCCGTGCCGAGGCTGTCGCGATGTTGCAGGGAGATGTTCGTCCGCTCATCGTGACGCCGGCCCTGTGGCTGGTCGGATTGGCGGCATCCTCCGGCGGTCTGCACGCACTTCATCACGTGCTCGGTGCACTTCCGGCCGCGTTCCCGGCCGCGATCGCTGTCGTCCAGCACCGCCTGTCCGGGAACGAGCGCATGCTCGGCGATCTCCTGTCTCGCTGGACGAGGCTCCGCGTGCGAGACGCCGAGGAGCGAGACGTGCTCGTGGCGGGCACAGTATTCATCGCGCCGGCCGATCGACACATGCGCGTCACTCTCCAGCGAACCGTCGCCCTCGCCCGCGGCGCGCCCATCCACCACGTGCTTTCGTCGGCCGACCCGCTGTTCACCTCCGGGGCGCTGGCCTTCGGTCCGCGATTCATTGCCGTCGTGCTCACCGGCGGCGACGGCGACGGCTCCGACGGGGTGCGCCACGTGCGCGTGCGGAACGGCACCGTCATTGCGCAGGATCCCGCTACGGCGTCCAACGACGAGATGCCCCGTCACGCCATCGCCACCGGCGTCGTGGACATGATCATTCCCCTCGACGAGATCGCCGGTGCGCTCCGTCGGCTCGTAATGGTGTCGCCCCTGCCCGAGCCCGTCTGAGCCGATCGCGCGGCCGGTAGCCTGTGCCGCCGGCGGTGCGCTCGTGGACTTCCGGACTCGGGAGTGCTACAACTGACGGATGGCCGATCTCGTCAAGCGCAATCACTGGGTCGTGCGGCTGACGCATTGGGTGAACGTCGTCGCCATCGTCGTGATGGCCGGCAGCGGCATGCGCATCTTCAACGCGTATCCAGCCTTCGCGCGCCGCGGGGAGCACTTTCCACTGAACCCCTGGGAGGGCCACCCCATTCCTGCCTGGCTCACCTTCGGCGGCTGGCTCGGCGGTGCCCGGCACTGGCACTTCGCAATGATGTGGCTGCTCGTCGCGAACGCGCTGCTGTATCTCGGCTTCCTCTTCCTCCACGGGGAATGGCGCGACATTGCCCCTCGCCGCGGCGATGCGCGCGACGCGATCGAGATGGTGAAGTTCTACCTCTTCGTGCGCAAGGACCATCCGCACCAGGGCAAGCACAACGCACTGCAGAAGAGCGCGTACTTCGCGATGCCTGTGCTGGGCGCGATCATCGTGCTGAGCGGGCTGGCCATCTGGAAGCCGGTCACGCTCGGCTGGCTCACTGCCTTGTTCGTGAACTACAAGTGGGCGCGCTTCATTCACTTCCTCGCCATGGTGCTGCTCCTCCTGCTCGCCGTCGTCCATGTCTTCATGGTGTTCGCCGTGGATCCTTACTCTCTTCGCTCGATGGTGACGGGATGGTACAACCGCGCCCGCTCACCCGAGGCGCGGAACGCGAGGCCGTTTTACCACCTCTTTGCGCCGCGCGCCTCGAAGGCGTCTCGAACTTCGGAGACCCAGCGCCCATGAGCATCGACCGCCGCCGTTTTCTCACCGTGTCCGCTGCCACGCTCTCGGGCGCGTTGCTGGCCGCGTGCGATAGTAATCCGCGCAGCGCCGATCGGCTGCTCGCATTTGCGGAGCGGAAAAACGAAGGGCTGGAGCACGCGCTCTTTCGCCATGACGCGATGGATCGCGTGCCGCTGTCGGCGAAGCTGGCGGGCGGAGACTTCCCGAAGTATTTCGTGTCCGATTCGGTGCCGGTATGGGATGCCGCGACACGGGGCGCGTGGCGCCTCGAGGTGTCGGGCGCGGTCCGGCGCCCGGTGTCGCTGACGCTCGAGGAGCTGATGAAGCTCCCGCGCATCACCCAGAAGGTGGATCACTTCTGCGTGGAAGGCTGGAATGCCCGCGCCGTCTGGTCTGGCGTGCGCGTCAGCGACCTGGCGCGCGTCGTCGAACCGACGGCCGACGCGCAGTACGTCGACTTCGCCGGCTTCGATCAGGACTATCACGAGAGCTGGGACATGCAGAGTGCCATGCACCCACAGACGCTCGTCGCGTACGGCATGGACGGCGCACTCCTCGGCCCGGGCCACGGTGCGCCGGCGCGCGTCCACTCGCCGGTGAAGCTCGGCTACAAGAACACGAAGTACCTCACGAGGGTCGTGTTCATGCCGGTGCGCAATGGGGGGTACTGGAGCGACCAGGGCTACGAGTGGTTCGGCGGGACCTGATCGTCGGTTCCAGCCGTGCTCGCTCGCGTCCCCCATTCGATCACAACGAGAGCCCGCTCGGCACCGATCCTGCCCTGCCCGCTGCGTGCGCGCGCACGGCGTGATACGCATGCGGTGCGAGGGGACAGCGCCCAGGGACCGTCGTGGACGGGGGGAGGAGCGAGTGAAGGATAAGAGATCGTCACATAGGCGTTGGCTGGCCTTGATGGGCGCCGCCGCCGCAATGGGCTTTGCCGTTGGGGCATGCGGCAAATCCGACGGAGGACGAACGATGGATTCTGCCAATGCAACGCTGGCCGCGCCCGACAGCACGGCGGTTGGAACGAGCCACCCCGCCGAAGCGGACGGCCAGATGCAGTCCGTGCTCGATGAGCTCGCGGCACTGCACGGCAAGCCGATCGAGACGCTGACGGCGGTTGAGGCGCGCAAGCAGCCCACGCCGACCGATGCGGTGAAGCAGGTGCTCGCCAAACAGGGCAAGCCGGCGACACCGCCACCAGGCGCGACCCTCACCAATCGCACCGTGCCGGGCGCTGCGGGTACGCTGCCGGCCAACATCTACACACCGGACGGCGCGGGGCCATTCCCAGTCATTGTCTACTATCACGGCGGCGGCTGGGTCATCGCCAACAAGGACGTCTATGACGGCGGCGCACGCGCGCTCTCCATCATGGCGAACGCCGTGGTCATCTCGGCCGACTATCGACAGGGTCCCGAGCACAAATTCCCGGCCGCGCACGACGACGCCATCGCCGTGTACGAGTGGGCGTTGAAGAACGCCGCCTCCCTCAAGGGCGACCCGAAGCGCATCGCGCTCGTCGGCGAGAGTGCGGGCGGTGGGCTCGCGGTCGCAACCGCGATCGCCGCGCGCGACAAGAAGCTCCAGATGCCGCTCGCCATCGTCTCGGTGTACCCGATCGCGGGCGGCGACACCACGACGCCGTCGTACGTCGAGAACGCCACCGCCAAGCCGCTCAATCGGCCGATGATGTCGTGGTTCTTCGACAACTATCTGCGTAGTCCGGCGGATCGGCAGGATCCGCGCATCAATCTCGTTGCCGCCAACCTGCAGGGTCTGCCACCCACCACCATCATCAACGCGCAGATCGATCCGCTGCGCAGCGACGGTGAGATGCTCGCGACCAAGCTGCGCGCGGCGGGAGTCGCCACCGATCAGAAGACCTACGACGGCGTGACGCACGAGTTCTTCGGCATGGGCGCCGTGAACGACAAGGCCAAGGACGCTGAAGGCATGGCGGCCAACGCGCTCAAGAAGGCATTCGGCCAGTAGGTCGGCCGGCTCGGCTCATGCATCGAGACGCCCGGAGCTGCATGCTCCGGGCGTATGCCTTTCATCTCAGATCACGGATCGCACGTCCATGGCGGAGTCCCCCACGGTCGTCCACGACGCGATGGCCGGAAAATTCGAGATCCGCACGGACACTGGAGCGGCCGTGCTCACCTACGAGCGACGGGGCGACACGCTGGACCTCATGCACACGCGCGTTCCGGGTGCGCTCGAAGGGCAGGGGTACGGCGGCGCGCTCGCGAAGGCCGCGCTCGACTACGCCCGCGCGAACGGATTGAAGGTCATCCCCACCTGTCCCTTCGTCAGCGTGTACCTGCGACGGCATAAGGAATACGCCGATCTCGTGCAGGGGGCTGAGCGGCTCGCGCTCGCCCGTCACGCGACGTAACATCCGCCGCATGCTGAGCGCCCGTGACGTCGAACGGCCAGAGCCGCGATGGCCGGCAATTCTCGCCATTTTCGCCGCGGCGGCCCTCCACTTTACGCTGCCCGCGGCCATGCGCCCCGGACCATCGGGGCTGCTCGCCAGCCTCGTCACGGTGTTTGTCGTGGTGGCGTGGGTCGGACGGCGCACAGGCCATCAGCGCCTCAACGAGATGTCCGGCTACGTGATTCTCGCCCTGCTCGCCGCCGGCCTGCTCTACGGAATTACGATGCTGGTGCTCGGCCTGGTCCGGCACTCCGAGAACGCACAGCAGCTGCTTCAGTCCGCGGCGGTCCTGTGGGCCACGAACATCCTCGTGTTCGCGACCGGCTACTGGCGTCTCGATGCGGGTGGCCCGAACGAGCGAGAGCGGCGCCGCACCCATGTCCAGGGTGCCTTTCTCTTTCCGCAGATGGCGCTGTGCCTGGGCGGAGGTGACGTCGAACACCTCGAGACCTGGCGGCCCGGCTTCGTCGACTACCTGTTCGTCGCCTTCAACACGAGCACCGCCTTCTCTCCCACCGACGTCCCCGTGCTCACCACATGGGCGAAGCTGGCGATGATGATGCAGGCCACGATCTCCTTCACGACCGTGATCCTGCTCGTCGGCCGCGTCGTCAACATCCTCTAAGGTCGTGTCTACTGGTACTGGATGTACAGCGGCTTCGGATTCAGTCGCAGCACTTCGGCGGGCGTGAGCAACGGCGCGCCGGTCTTCGTGTCGTTGTGGAAGAAGAGCTTGAAGCCCGTGAACTGCACCGGCTCCTTCTTGATGTAGTCGTGATAGGAGTCGAACTTGAGCCACGGCGGCCCCCACCCGTCCATGTCCATCACGACC
>JALYXJ010000066.1 GCA_030947165.1 Gemmatimonadota bacterium | reverse complement strand
AGCAGGCGTGACCGAGGGGGCCTCTTGCTCTGCGGCGAGCTCGAAGCTCTGGACGCAATCGAGGTCCCACCTCGTGCACGAGTCTGACGCGACTTCTGCATTTTCGGTAGATACAAGGACGCGGAGGGACGCAGAGGAGACCAACCACTTTTTGGGGTCGCCGGGGCGTGTGTTGGCGCCGCGGCGACACCAGCCGACCCTTTTTGAAAGGCAGCACCCGAGCGCTATGGCCGGCTCCGCGAAGAAGAAAAACGAGGAATGAGGACGGTCCGCAGGAGTCAGCGTCGCGCCTGAGCCCTGACCTTGTGCAGTCCTCCGCGATCCTCTGCGTCCTCCGCGGTGAAAGCTCTTTCAAGAGCGTTGAACCGCGGGGGACACGGTGAAATGCCCTTGCCGAGAGCATTGAACGCAGGACGTTGATGCGCGGCGCGCTGGCGCACGTACGTAACTTGGCGCATGCTTCGACATTGACTAGATGTCCGTCGTCCTAACGGCATGAAGGTCACGTACGACCGACCCCGAGACTTCGCCTCGATGCCGCACCAACGCATCACCGACAATCCTGCGTTCGCCGCGTATGGCCGCGCCCTTGCCCGCTGGCTCAACGGCGAAAGCCAGGACGAGTTCGCGCTCCATCAGGCGGGGGACGCGCTCTGCCGAGAGGTGCGGGCGGCCGGTGTGCCGGCCGAGCACCTGCTGTATTCCGTCCAGGCCGCGACGATGCAGCCGGCGGGTGAATCGATTCGCAACGCCCGCCGCGAGTCGTCGTACGCCGCAGCCGTGCGGGAGCTCATGCAGGCGTGCTTCGGCAGGGAACCGGTGCTTCGCGTGACGCACACCACCGACGGACGAGACTGGACCCTCATGCTGATCCCGGAGCGCACGCGCACCGATCGCGGGTCCGCGGTGCGGCGCAGGGACTGGCTCTCCTGTGTGTCAGCCGGCGACCGGCGCTACATCACTCCCGTGCCGCCTCAGTGGGAGCAGTGGAGCGAGAGCGAGCTCGCGGCTGCCATCACCAAGGCGCGGCCGGACATGAGAGGATTTGCCTGATCAAGGACAGGCGAGTGTACGCTGTGCGCGAGGTGCCGCCCTCCTCGATCAGTACGCGTTGATCGCGACAGATCTTCGCCGTACTGGATCGTGGGCAGGGCAGAGGTGGTAGCGCTCGGTATCGCCGGAACGTGGGCTGCCATTCCGCGGCGGCATGAGCGGTCCGCCTAATGCGGACTCTTGAGGGGAAGCTGGACCGTTCCAGCCCACACCCCAATCGAGCCGTCGTTGGTCGTGACTGCCACATTGACCCCGTACGTCCCCGGAGCGAAGGACGTGAGCGTATCTGCGCGCAGGACACGCCTCAGGGTGGCGCTGTGACCCGGCGCGATGTCGAGACTGGGGCCGCGTGTCCGGCATACCGACGAGCCATCGAATGAGCCAGACATCTCGCCGGTCGGATCCGGAAACAGCCGGACGAACAGCGGGCATCGCGCGCCGATGGCCACCTGAATGTGCTTCGTCGTTCGATTCTCGAGCAACGCGGAGACTTCCAGGCTGGGCCCTGCGCCTGTCGCGGACAGCACGCGCGTGGAGGCCGTGACAGTCAGGGGATGGGGCACAGGTGCGCGCCTCCCACCAAAGACGGTTTGCGCCGGCGTCTGGCTCGCCCATCCGAGCAAGCCGAAGACACTTAGAAAACGCAGTGCGTTGCGCATGGATAAGTCGAAGGAGCGCCTAGGGCGCTACCGGTTTCTCCGACCACGGTGAACGCTTCAGAAGAGTTCCTCGGCCAGCGCGACGATGATGCCCGCAGGGCCTCGCATGTAGCAGAGTCTGTACTTGTCCTCGTACTGAACCACCTCGCCGACGAGTTCGGCGCCGTTGGCGCGCAGGCGAGCGACCGTGTCATCGACGCTTTCGACGGTAAACATGACGCTCCGGAGGCCCAGCGCGTTCGGCGGGGCGATCGGCGGTCCACCCACGGGCCCTCGACCCGCGCCTCGCCATCAACTGTCATGCCGCGGTCCTAGCAGTGTACCTCGCTCACGTCCGACACCATGTTCCGGTAGCTGCCGCTCGGGAACTGCGCCCCCGCCGCCGTGAAGTACTTCTGCCAGAAGTTCCGCACCTTCGCCCCTTGTCGAGACGACGGATCCGCCCCCACGACGAACACACAGACGCCGCCGAGATCGGGCAACCGCCCTTCCGCCCTTCTTTCCTCGATCCACGAATTCGCCGGCACGCCCCCGGGGACTTCCATGTTCACTTCGGACGTCGACTGAAGCATGTCGGAGAGCAGCACGAGCGTCGTCCGCCGCCCATTCGCCGACTTGGCATAATCCGCCGCCCGCCACAGCGTCCGGAACAGGTCCGTCGACTGGACGTGCTTCGACTTCTCCGCATCGAAGAACGTCGCCGCTACGCGAGGCGCGGTTGTCCGGAACTCCTCGAGATCGGCTCGCTCCCGCGCCCGCAGCTCACCCGTGAATCGGCGGGCCGGAATGGAATCCTGCCACTGCCCGGCTGAATCGATCCTGGCGCGATAGGTCTCCACGAGGATGATCCGGTCGCCGAAGCTCATGCGCCCCATCAGCCCCTCCACCACCGCCTGCTCCTCCTGGAGCTGCGACGGCGTGCGGCTGCCGGAAATGTCGATCCCCACCACGTACTGATTCGCGCTGTTCACCGTCTCGGCCGTGTTGTCCTGGCCGCCGGCGGTGCAGCCCAGCAGCGCTGCGCAGCACAGCCATATCGCGCCGCGCCTCATTGTTTCGGTCTGCATGTGCGTCACCTCAAAGCTTCTAGCGCTACGATAATAGTTCCCGACACTCGCTTCGCTCGCGCGGGATGACATTTCCCTTCACCATTCTGTTCCAGGCAGTCCTCTGCGTTCCTCTGCGTCCTCTGCGTTCATGCTGTTGCAGTGACCGTTGCATTAGCCGCACTTGCCTCGACGTCATTCAACAGCCGGATGCCCGAAGGCCGGCGTCATCGTCGGCACGACCCGCACGAACTCCGCCCGCAAGCTCGACAGCTCCTCCCCCAGCCGCGCGAACTCGGCCGGCTCTCTAAAGGTCTCGTCCTCCTCAATGACAGTCAGCCCGAGATCGGTCCCATGCTCGAACGCGCGGATGTTCGCCGGATCCAATCCCCGCAGCCGCGCGTTCTCGCCGCGGAACAGCGGGATCACCCCTTCGAGCCGCCGGAGCTTGGCCTTCGACTCCCGCAGCGGATTGGCCCTCAACAGATGCTGCACGCGACTGATGCCTGCGAACGCGAGCGACTCGGCGTTGCGCCCCGCGTCGACGGCGCCGAACAGCTCCTTATCGAGCTCGCTCAGCCGCTCGCGCGCGGCGGTGATCTCCGGATGCTCGCCCTTGGTGTCGTTGAGGTCCTCGGCCTTGTAGCAGAAGCCAAGGATGATCGCGGTGAAGATCAGGCCGAGGTTGAGACCGAGGATCGGTCCGTTGTTCTGCTGAACCGTCTTGGCGTAGGCGGCGTCGTCCTCGAGCTGGACCTGGGTCTTCTGCGCCCGGTCGATCCGGGGGAGAATCGATGCGAGCCGAGTACGATCGATGCCAGGGGTGTTGCTCTGCGCGACTAGACTGTCGATCGACGCACGCTGCGTGGCGACGCGCTCGCTGGCGATGCCGGCGATCCCGCCGCGCGACATATAGAGGAAAGAGAGGACGCAGGCGATCCCGACCACGCTCGCGCCGAACAGGGCCCAGCTCTGACGCCGGTGGGCGCGGATGGTGTCGGCCGCGAGCGGATACTCCTTCTCATGAAACGCGAGCAGCGGCCGGACCGCGCCGCCGAGGGATTTGCCGAGCAGCACGAGGATAATCACGGCGACGAGGGCGACGACTGTTGCCTCGAAGTGCATCAGCATCTCGTGGCCGAGCATGACGGGGCCTGCCCAGAGACTCCGGTCGTCGATGTTGCCGGCGGCGTCCTGGGCAGCAGCCGAGAGCGTGTGGCTCATCGGCAGCATCAGGCGGAAGACGGGGAAGTTAGCGAAGAACTCGACGACGGCGAGCATCGCCGCTGCCGCCCAGAAGAACGCCGGCGACACGAAGCGGCCGTAGCGCACCGGCCTTCCGGCGTCGCGCTCGGATTCGGCACGCAGGCGCACGATGCGCGACTTGAGGTCGCCACTCTCGCTGCGAATTGCTTCGAGCTGGGTGATCGAGTTCCGCAGCACCGCCACCTGCCGCCCGACTTCCTGGCTGGCTGACTCGATCGCGTCCTGCATCTTCGTCTTCACGCGGCGGTGCCAATCCCTGAACAGCTGCCCACACCGCGCCGCCATCACCTGCTCCGGCTCGAATGGCTCGGTGCGTGCGAGATCGTGTCGCGGCAGCCCCTGCTGCGCCCACGCGGTCGCCTGCTCGCGCGCGTTCTTCTCGATGTCGCCGACCTCGCGCTCGAACCAGTAGTCGGTGTTCCGCGTGATCGCGAACACGCCGTCGTCGGCCGACTCGGCGTCGCGCTGCGCTTCTTCATCGATCGTCGGGCTGTCCCCGGCTTTCACGAGCGCGTCGTCGCGGACGTGGCCGTTGGCGATGTGCGCGTCGCGGACGCTGCCGTTCTTGGTGCGTACGTCCTTGGGGTCCTGAC
>JALYXJ010000061.1 GCA_030947165.1 Gemmatimonadota bacterium | reverse complement strand
CGCCAGGCCATCAATGTTGTCAGGGTGCTTCGAGAGGACGCTGTTCAGCTGTCGAGCGGCAGCGTCGGCGTTGCGCTGTGCAAGGTAGATGTCGGCAAGCGAGAGCTGCGCGTCGGGATCGTCGGGTACGAGCTCCTCGGCTCGCTCGAGGAGCACCTGTGCTTCCCCCAACTGTCCGAGCCGGAAATGCGCGAGCCCGAGCTGGCGGATCGTCCTCGGGTCGTTGGGGCTGAATCTGACAGCCTTGTCGAACTCCGCGATGGCTTCCTGGTACCTCCCGGCCGTGAATTGCCTCTCTCCCGCGGCACGATGGTTCTGGGAGTAGCGGCCGCATCCCGTGACCGTGACCGCGACCGCCAACACGGCGACTCGAGCCAGGAGCCCAGGCTTCGAAAGGCAGAGAGTCAATGCGCTCATGCGTGCCACCGATTCGGTTCGACACCGAGGTCAATCGGAGAACACCCCACCCGCCTGGCTGATCGCGAAGGTTCGTCACGAAGCAACCCCTTTCCCGACGAGTCGCTGGAAAGGGGTTCCCCAACCGTCACGCACCGAGAGCCACGCTTCAGGCCGAATCAGGCGTATCGCTTGCGACGACGAACGTATCCAGCGAGACCAAGGAGGCCCGTCCCGAGGAGAACGGTCGTCGAAGGCTCGGGCACTGTGGCCACAGGTCCCGTGGGCGCAAAACCCGCCAGCGTTGCACCGCCACCGTCGATGGCGCCGAAGTTTCCACTAGTGAACGAGGTCGCGTTCGTCCGAATGACGAACGCCAAACTGGTCTGTCCTGGCGTGAACAGGGCATTGCTGAAGTTGAATCCGACCGTCGCGCCACTCAGTGCCCGGTCGGCGGAAAGCGAGGCGATGCTCCCGTTCACAAAGCCTGCGCCGATGGCCGAACCGTTCGCGATCTGGAACACGTCGGTGAGGTAGCTGTCATAATCGAATCCAGTAATTCGATTCGGGCCGTCCCGCCCACCCGCGAGAGTGGACAGTTGATAATAGAAGTCCAGAGTTCCAGAGGTATTCCGAACTACTGCAGTGACACCCGAGCCGATGAAACCCGGTGGACTCAACGGTCCGCTTAAAGAAGCTAGGAGCGTGCCTCCGAAGTACAACGTCATGGTCGGTCCTATCACCGTTCCACCGGAACCCAGCAAATCGGCTCGAGCCACACTTGGGACGCCGCCTAGCGCGACCATCGTCGTGATCGCAAGCGTCGATCGTTTGCGGAAATGCATCGGCCCTCCCGTAAAAAAGGAACACTGGCAGAACCTCGGCGACTAACTCACCGGGGCAGGTCGAGACGTGACAAGATCCGAGGGCGGCAAGATATGGACCTCGAGCGGCGCTAGAGTGCACCAGGTCCCCAAATAATTCCGAATGTCGGGAAGGACGGATAATGCCATCAGGTAGCGAGAGTTACGAGCCTGCTCGGTTTCGGTTGCACCCTCGGCCGCCCGCCAAAGCAGCTGGCGGTGACACTGCATGATGCGCTGTCGCGACACGTGCGAGCCGCGAGTGTGTAGAGGCGCCGCAACAGCAATCAGCGATGGGCCAACCATCGCGCCGCCCGTCGTCGCAAGAACAAGCGCTGAGGCGTCTGTGGTGCCCGCGCAAGCGACACCACAGCACAGAGGCGGGGCGATCGACGCTTCGGACACGACAGACCTCCACGAGTGCGGGTGAACGTGCGCGGACGAGCGATGAGACCGTGTGTCCTTCAGGACGGTACGGACGCCACCGAGGCCGCCGGCGCGGTACCGCCGGCAACCACGAGATCGTCGAAGAGTGCGTCCGCGATGCGACCGCTGCCGTCCGTCAGCATCGTCGGCATAAAGTGCGACTCGTACCGTGCCTCGACTCGCATGAACGGCGTGTACTGCGGGTCGACGCGTTCGGTCGTCGTTACGAAGGTCCGCCTCGCGACGTCACGGGAGCGAGCGCGCCCGCTGGCGATCATCGCCGAAGGCGCGAGCAGCTGCATGTCACGCGCAAGCGCACCGAGCATCTGGTCATCGTTCAACACCCGATGATATCGGCGATAGAAGCCAACCATATGACGCAGCGCCCGCATGCGCCATCGCGACATGCGCAACAGCTCGCGGAGAAACGCGGTGACGTCCGGGATCGGATCGACTGGGCGCAGCACCAGTGTGGAGCCGTCGAGGTCGCGCAGCTTCGCGTGCGGCAGGAACAGATCGCGATCGAGGCAGTCGCGGAAGTAGGGCGTGCCGGGCAACGGGATCGTCAGCGTCACGAAGGTGGGCATCGTGATCTCCGGCGTGCCGTACACGAGGTCGAGCTCGCGACGCATGCTCTCGACGGTGCGATTTGCCGGGTCGAAGATCAGACCGTAGAAGAAGGTGAGCCCGGCGTCGAGACATTTCCTGATCAGGTCGAGCTGCGGCAGCCGCAGGTTCTGGAGCTTCCGGAAGCGACGAATCTGCGAGTCGTCGAAGGATTCCACGCCGCTGAACAGCGCCTGACAGCCCGCCTCCTTGGCGAGCCGGAGATTCTCGTCCTTGAGGAAGAAGTCGCCGGTCACGAGCGCCGACCAGCCGCGAATTTCCTTCGTCCGGGTCATCTCGCGCAGCAGCTCGAGGCGAGCGAGGAAGAAGCCGCGGTCGTTGCCGTAGAAGTTGTTGTCGATGAAGATCAGGGTGCGCCGCGGCCCGACCTCGCGTAGCTGTCGCCGAATGTCGTCGATCGCGTAGCCCCAGTAGCGCCGCCCCTCGCCGGTGAGCGAGCAGAACGAGCACTTGAAGTTGCAGTAGCGGCTCGACTCGATATAGCCGATGCGGCCGAGGTCGGTGGCGAGGTCATATCGTGGCCGGACGATCTCGGCGGCGTAATCCGCGCCCAGTGCCTCGGCTGCCACCTCGGCGAGCTGCTCGACATCGCCCTGGCATGCGTAGTCGAAGAACCGGCCGGCATGGCGCGGCAGGGCCCGAATCGCCGGCCCCCCCGCCGCGACGACGACGCGCGGGTTGCGCGTGCGCGCGTACGCCGTGAGCTGAAGCATCCGGTCGAAGGACGACGTGAGTCCGGTGAGCACGAGCATGTCGGGCCAGCCGAGCAGGTCGCCGTCGAGCAGCGGCCCGCCGTGCTGCTCGTTGTAGATACGAACGTCACAACGCGTGCGGTCGAAGGCGCCCGCGAGCTGCACGGGGCCCATCGCCATCGGGATGCTGAACGGGCGCGCGCCGCGCCGCAGCTCGTCAAAGTAGGCGTTGACGATGAGGACGCGACGGCGGACGGTCATGCCACGCCCGGAGCGAGCACTGCGGTCATGCGATCGGGTTGGTCCACGGTCTGTGCCCGCAAGAAGCGGTTGGCCTCCTCGACCTGTCCTGCGCCCGCGTCGCCCCCTTGCAGCTCCCCGAGTCGTCGCCGTGTCGCCGCGGCGTAGAGCGCCATGTCGGCGCGCTCGAAGCCGTCCAACGCCAGCCGCAGCAGCGCCGCCGCGGTCGGCCTCTCTTCGCGGAGTCGTGCGATCGATCCGCGAATGCACGGGACAAACGGATCGATCCAGGGCATCTGCTCACCTTCGAGCTGATTCGCGATCCGCTCCGCGATGCCCAGTAGCGTCGTGAGCTCAAAACCGGGACGTCCCGCGCGCACGAGCGACGCAGCCCGCGCGAGCGCGCAGCGTGCGCGGAGGAAGAGCGCCTCGGCGCGGAGGATCTGGATCCGCGGCAGGAGCGATCGTTGGAGCTTGGGCCATTCCCCCTCGAGTCGCGTCCACGCGCGCTCGACGTCGCCGGCGTAGAGGTCGATGTTGCACAGTGCAAGGAGGGCGTTGTAGTGCTGGCGGTGGTACCCGGAGGTAGACCAGCGGCCCAGGGCCGCCTCGACGTGCCGGCGGGCCTCGCCCGGCTCATCGGACACTAGCCACGCGAAGCTCAGCCGCGTCTCGACCTCGGTGGCGAGCAGCAGGTCACCGCGCTCATTGGCCGTCACGAGCAGTTCGCGGTGGCGCTTGCGCATTCGTGCCAGCTCGCCGAGGTAGATCAGCGACGACATCAGGAAGGTGCGAGCGGTTGTCGTCTCCCAGAGGACGCCGGTGCACCGGTCGGTGAGGATGGTCTCCGCCTGCGTGCACAGATCCGCGGCGCGTCGCCACTCGCCGCGGAGGAAAGCGGCGCTCCCCGCCGTCACGGCCGCCAGGCCGAGCTCGCGTGGCGACTGCAGCCGCTCGGCGAGCGCCGCGGATTCGGCGACGAGCCGGTCGGTGCGCGCGCGCGAACGCCCACCCTTCGCCGCCGTGAACCCCGTCTCGATGGCGAGGGCGCGCGCGACGCGATACGGCTCTCCGGCATCGAGCGCGAGCAGGAGGTAGCGAGCCTGAAAGTCCGCCGCGATGATGTAATCGATCAGGGTGAGACCGACGGCGCAGGTCCAACAGACGTCCATTCGAAACAGCGCGTCTTCCGGGATCTGCTCTGCCGGACGCTCGACCCAGTGGATGCCGCGCAGGGCGATGCGCGCACGGCTGACGAGGAGCGAGAGCAGCGCGCGGCGCGCCCCCCTCGGCACGTAGATGCCGAGCGCCGCGGCCAGATCACGGATGACCTGCAAGCCACGCTCCCGGTGTCCGCCCACCAGCAGTTGCTCCGCGGCGCGACGTCGGTATTCCAGCGCCTTCGTGCGGTCGGCGCCATCGGCCGCGTCGAGGTACGCGTCGGCCGCCTCGGCCGGACGGCCCGCGTTGGCCAGCGCCTCGCCGAGCGCGGCCTGCAGCTGCCAGCGGTCACCGGTCACCGAGGCGCCGAGCTCGATGGCGTGCCGATAGAAGCGCGCCGCGCGCTCGAAGGCCAGTGCGCTCGCGGCGCGCTTGGCCGCGCGCACGGCGTGCACCGCGGCGCGCTGCTTGTCGCCCGAGCCGACGTAATGTTCGAAGAGCGCCTCGGGATCGTCGCTCGCCGAGGAGGCGAGCGCCTCGGCCAGGTTGAGATGGACCCAGCGCGCCGCCGCGGCGTCGAGCCGCGCCGCGAGCGCTTCGCGGATGCGGTCGTGATACACCTCGATCCGGTCGCCATCGCCGGTGGCGCGAATCATGTGCGCGATGCGCAGACGCGAGAGCAGGGGACGCGTGTCGTCCGTCAGTCCCGCCGTGCGCAACGCCACCGACGGTGACAGGGGGTGTCCGGCGATCGCCAGCGTGTCGAGGAGCGCACGCGCGCCGTCGGGCAGACGGCGGATGCGGGCGTCGAGCATGTCGCTCAGGCTGATCGACGTGTCGGCCACGCCCTCCTCGTCGCGCACGTGCTGCACGAGTTGCTCGAGCAGAAAGGGACTGCCTGTCGCCTCGCGGACGAGGGCATCGACGAGCGCATCGGGGGCGTCGAACGGACTGAGGAGCTCGAGCGCAAGCGACCGCGCTTCCTCGTCGCTCAAGGGATTGACGCGGAGTTCGCGGCACTGCGGCGTTGTGGCTGCCGCGAGCAGGTCGCCGAGGAATGCCTTCTGTTCGATCTCCTCGCTACGGAATGACGCGATGAGCAGGAGGGGCGGCGCCTCTGGCGGGCGGAGCAGATCCTCGAGCAGCGTGATGCTGTCGAGGTCCGCCCACTGCAGGTCATCGATGTGGACAATGAGCGGCCGCCGGTCGGCGATGCGGGCGAGCAGCTCGCGAAGCGCGGCGAAGGCGCGCCGGCGCATCTCGATCGGATCGGGCGAGTCGAGCAGACGGTATGGGACGTCGGCGATCGCCTCGACGCGCATGATCACCGGGAACATGCGCGAGATGGCGAACACGTCGAGCGGCAACAGGCGCTGCACCTCCAAGAGCGTGAGGTTCCGCAGGTACCGCGTCAGGCTGTCGATCACGCCGTCGAGCGCCTTGTAGGGCATCGACTCACGGTCGAAGCACCGTCCTTCGAGCAGCACCGCGCCATCGCGCTCCGCTACCGTATCGAGAAAAGTGCGCACCAGCGTGCTCTTGCCCATCCCCGAGGTGCCATGCAGATACACCGCGGTGGGATGGCGCTGCCTGGTCTGCCCAAGCGCGTCCTCAAGCTCGGCAAGATGCGAGATGCGACCGATGAGCCGCGATGACCGCTTCGGCGATTCAACGGTGAGCGATCGCGTCGGATCGTCGACACCGAGCCGGCGGAGCAGCGCCTCACCGCCCATCCGGCGCGCTGGGTCGCGTACCAGCAGCGCGTTGCAGATCTCGACGAGGTCATCCGGCAACCCCGGCACCCGCTCGGCCGGGGAGGGCGGCGCGAGCGTCTGCTTGTCGTGCAGCACCTTCGTCGCCGGCCCGTCGAACGGCAGGCTGCCCGTCAGCGCCTCGTAGAGCATGACGCCTACGGCATACCAGTCGCTCGGCCCACCACCCCGGTTGCCGAGTGACTGCTCGGGTGACATGTAGAATACCGTGCCGATCAGGCTCGTCTCACTCGTCTGCATGCCGTCGCGCGGCTGCATCTCCAGCGAGATCCCGAAGTCGAGGACCGTCACACGCCCCGCGCTCGTGACCAGCACGTTGGAAGGCTTGAGGTCGCGGTGTACGCGGCCGGCGGCCTGTAGCGCGTACACGCCCTGCGCCAGCTGGCGAAGCGCGCTCCGCAGCCGGCCCTCATCGAGCCGGTCGTTGGGGCGCACGTACTCGAGAAATTGCACCCCATCGATGAGCTCCATGGTGATGAACCAGTCATCGCGGACGGCGGTGAGCTCGTACAGCGAGACGAGATTCGGGTGGGAGACATCGGCGAGCGCGCGGAACTCGTGCTTCAGCCGATAGATCGCGCTCGGGTCGGCATGAATGAGCGTCTTGAGCGCGACGCGCTCACCGCGAGCCTTGTCGAAGGCGTCGTACACGACACCCATCGCCCCGACGCCGATGCGGCGGTGAATGGTGTAGCGGTCGGTGCCGGTGAAGTCACCGACTGGTCCACTCATCTCGATGAGCGCACGCGGGTGGGGGAATCAAACGACGCCAGCAGATAATACGAATGCGATGCGCGATGGGCCAGACGACTCGGGTCAGATGCAGGTGCAGGAGCGGTAAGGTGATAGCAGCACTCGCCG
>JALYXJ010000059.1 GCA_030947165.1 Gemmatimonadota bacterium | reverse complement strand
CACCTACACCACGCCATTCGAGAATCACAATCCGATGGAGGTGCACGGCACCGTCGCCATCTGGGAGGGCGACACGCTCACGCTCTATGAGTCGACGCAGGGGATCACGAGCGTGCGGAACGGCGTCGCGCGCACCTTCGGGATCCCGCCGGAGCAGGTACGCGTCGTGTCGCACTTCACCGGCGGCGGGTTCGGCAGCAAGGGCGGGCCGTGGTCGCACGAGGCGCTGGCCGCCATGGCGGCGCGCGAGGTCGCGCGTCCCGTGAAGCTCGTGCTGACGCGCCGGCAGATGTTCGGCCCGGTCGGCGGACGGGCGCGCACGGTCCAACACGTGACACTCGGCGCCACGGCCGACGGTGTGCTGACGGCCACTCGACACGCGAGCACGTCGAACACGTCGACGATCGAAGACTGGCTCGAGCCGGCCGTGACGCCGACGCTGATGCTCTACGCCTGCCCGAACCTCGAGACGGAGTACAACCTCGTGCGGCTCAACGTCGGGTCGCCGACATTCATGCGCGCGCCGGGCGAGACGACGGGCACCTTCGCGCTCGAGTGCGCGATGGACGAGCTGGCGGTCGCGCTGAAGATGGATCCGGTCGCGCTGCGGCTGAAGAACTACGCCGACCGGGATCCGGAGTCGAACAAGCCGTGGTCGAGCAAGGCGCTGCGCGAGTGCTATGCCCTCGCGGCCGAGCGCTTCGGCTGGAGCAAGCGGAACCCCACGCCGCGGGCGACGCGCGATGGGCGATGGCTGATCGGATCGGGGATGGCGACCGCGACCTATCCCGCGCGCCAGAGTCCCGCCAACGCGACGGCGCGCATCTTCCCCGACGGGCGCGTGCTGGTTCGCGCGGGGACGCAGGAGATCGGCTGCGGCACGTACACGGTCATGACCCAGATCGCCGCCGACGCGCTCGGCCTCTCACCCGATCGCGTGCGCTTCGAGCTCGGTGAGACGACGATGCCGGAGAATCCCGCATCGACCGGATCGGTGACGGCCTCGTCGACTGGCTCGGCGGTGAACGAGGCCGCCACGCAACTGCGCAAGAAGTTGGTGCAGCTCGCGATTACCGACCCGCAGTCGCCAGTGCATGGCGCGGCCGAGAGCGACGTCCGCGTCATGAACGGGTGGCTCTCCCTCACGGGGGGCAGCGGACGCGCCGAGGACTACGCGTCGCTCGTCACGCGGCTGGGCGCGCAACCGATCGAGGTGACGGCGAGCACGCACGCCGGACCCGATGCGCAGCAGTACTCGATGCACTCGTTCGGCGCCGTGTTCGCCGAGGTGCGGGTGGACGAGGAGCTGGGCGAGATCCGCGTGTCGCGGGTCGTGACCGCGCATGACGTGGGGCGCGTGCTCAACGCGAAGACGGCGAAGAGCCAGATCATCGGCGGCGTGGTGTGGGGGATCGGGCAGGCGCTGCTCGAGGAGACGAGCGTCGATCGGCGTACGGGCCGGTATCTCAACGCCGACCTCGCCGAGTATCACGTGCCGGTGAACGCGGATGTCGGGGCGATCGACGTGTCGTTTGTCGAGGTCGCGGATGCGCACGTGAACCCGATCGGGGTCAAGGGCGCGGGGGAGATCGGCATCACCGGCGTCGGCGCCGCGATCGCGAACGCGGTGTATCACGCCACCGGCGTCCGTGTGCGCGATCTCCCGATCACGCTCGACAAGGTCGTCGCGGGTTCTTCGGGCTGACCTTCTCGCGCCGTTGCGCTGGGCGAGCGCTCCGCGCCACCGACGCTACGACGGGTGCTCCTCGGCGATCGACTCCCCTTCTGGCAGCCGAGGTGCCACCACGTGGGCGGCTTGGCACAGCAGGCGGAGCTCCTCGTCCGCGCGCGTCATCCAGTCGCCGGGGATCGGGCTCAGGCGGCGCTTCTCCTTCGGCGACTCGAACGCCAGCCAGCCGCTCTCGAATGGCTCCGGCAACCGGGTTCTGCCCGGTGTCGCCGACGGATAGATCGCGCGCACGTCCCACACCACCCCCGCGGCGTCGCGAAATCGCCGGTGGCCTTCTGCATCCGAGTCTCGCCGCGGCGCACGCTCGCGATCGTGCCGGATCCGTCGCTTGATCGAGATCGCCTGCTTGGCCGCGCCGTCGGCGATCGCGAGTATCTCCTCGAGGCGGATCAGTTGCCCGGTGTCGGCACCGGTGACGTCCGCGCCGCACGCCTGCTCGAGCGTGTCCTTGAGCAACTGCTGCGCTTCCGTGAACGCGCGTGGTCCCTGGTCACTCTGCTCTGACGACATGATGATCCCGGCCGGCCGGGCAATGGGGAGGCTGGATCACGATACAAGTCGTATACCAGGGCGATCTGGGGTGCGGCTATCGGCCGGATGTGGGGCTGGGTCAATCGCGCCGTTGCGGACGCGGGCACTCGCTCTGTCGGGCGTGCGCTTACACGCTGCGAGCCTCGCGCAAAACGGCGGCGCGAGTCTCTTGCTACGCGCAATGCCCTCCGCCGCGAGCGTCCGCGTCCTCGCGATCTCTCTACTCCGGGCAACTAAACGGCCTTTCACCGCCTTGCCCAGACCGCGCACACAGAGCGTGCGCAGCTCCCGTTCCGACCGGGCGTCCCGATCACGCGCCACGAGGGCCCCTTCTGGCGACGCGGTCTGATCGCCCGGCTCGCTGCCGCGCGCCCAGGCCGGAGGCGGCCGCCCGTCCCGGCAAGGATGCCCGCGCCGACCGCGGCGAGAGGATCCCTCCCTTTGGGCCGGGAGAAACTTCCCGCGCGACCCGGCTCGTAAGTCCAAGAGAGACCGCAGCATAGCGGACTGGCCGAATAGCCCGTCTGTCTGGCCGCGTGTCCGCGTGCCATGTTCGTCCGCGTCACCAGCTGAGAGCGAAGCATGTCTGACTTCCCGAACTTCTGGACCCGGCGGCCGGAGAGTCACGGCCACAACGGCACCTTCAACCCCGCCGCCCAGCGCCAGAGTGCGCAGGCGTTCGACCAGGACCTCCTGGCCGACGGGAACGGCAATGGCGCCGAGATGTTCTGGCACGGCACCGACCTCCG
>JALYXJ010000042.1 GCA_030947165.1 Gemmatimonadota bacterium | reverse complement strand
GTGCAGGTCCTTCGCTGCGCTCAGAACGCCCTTAGCTCTTACACTCTCACGCTCTCACGCTCTCACGCCGTGGTATCCTTGTCCACCGGCTGCGGCATCCCGGACGCTCGTCGCTTCCGACGCTTCTTCGCCGCGGCGCGACCGCTCGCGAGAAGGCGTTCCAGCTCCGACCATCGCTCGCAGCCGTGGCTGCGCGCGTCGCCGAGCAGCCGCAGGAGACACTCCGCGGTCGCGAGCGCATCACCAGCGGCGCGGTGCCGTTTCCCCGGCGGGATCTCCACCCCGTAGTGCCGCGCGACCCAGTCGAGCGACCGCGAGCGAAGATGCGGCAGGAGCCGCCGCGATAGGCGCACGGTGCACAGCCGGCGACCAGTGAGCTCCCGTCCCGTGCTGCGCGCCACCTCGGCGCTGACGAATCGCCAGTCGAAGTTCGCGTTGTGCGCCACGAACACGTGGCCGTGGAGCACCCGGAGCACGTCTTCGCACACGTCGCGGAAAGGCGACTTGTCGCGCACCATCTCCCACGAGATGTTCGTCAGCCGGGAGATGAACGGCGGGATCGAGCGCTCCGGATTCACGAGGGTCTCGAACACGTCGACGATCCGGCCGTCGCGCACCGTGACGACGGCGATCTCCGTGATCCGGTCGCCGTAGTCGGCGCGGCCGCCGGTCGTCTCCACGTCGACGACGGCGAACGACAGCGAGGACAGCAGCGGTTCCTCCGCCACCGACTGAAGGCGCCACGCCGGCGGAGTCGGTTCGGAGAGACGCCACGCGCCGTCGGGGGTCCGCGCAAAGCGCGGATGATCGCGCAGGAGCGTGACCGCCATGTGCTCGGCCACCACTGCTGGAAGCGCGGAGAGCTGACAGACGCTGGCGATGAGCGCGCGCGAATCGGCGGGACCCCGTCGCAGGTAATCCGCCGCCCGCTCGACGAGGAGCGTCTCCTCCGGGCGCGAGGTCACTCCCGCCGGGGTGAACGGCTCGAGCCGCGTGCCACTCACCGGGTCCACGACGCTCATCTCGATCTGCTCGCTGCTCAACGGGCGTCCGATCGCTGGTGGTGGAGCGGCAACACGCCGCGCCGATACCGAAGATACACCGGCGGGGCGTGAGTTGCCTACCCGCATCTTCAAGCGCGACAGCGAGTTGAGCCGGAGTGTCCAGACGGCTGGTGCCGCGTCGCGGCGTCCGCTAGTTTGTGAATGAATTCACAAGCCTGATGCGATGAAACGTATCGCCGATTCGACCGTTCGCCGGCTCTCGATCTACCTTCGATTCCTCGAGGAATTCGAGGGACGCGGCTTGGCCACCGTGTCCAGCGAGGAGCTCGCCCGGCGCGGCGGGACGACGTCCGCCCAGGTGCGGAAGGACCTCTCCTTCTTCGGCTCCTTCGGGAAACGGGGCCTGGGCTACTCGGTGCCGGAGCTCGGCACGGCGCTCCGCGAGATCCTTGGTCTCGGTCGCGAGTGGCGCGTCATCATCATCGGCGCCGGCAAGATCGGCGCAGCGCTGGCGCAGTATCGCGGATTCAATCAGCGCGGCTTCCGCATCATTGCCGCGTACGACACCAACCCGGACAAGATCGGCCGCACCCTGGAAGGGGTGGAGGTGCGCGACAGCTCGCGCCTCGAGGCGGACGTGGCCGCCGAGCGGCCGGACATCGCGGTGATCGCGATCCCGAGCGAGGCCGCGCAACAGGCGCTGGATCGCGTCGTGAAGGCCGGGATCAAGGCGGTGCTGAATTTCGCCCCGTCACAGCTTCATGCGCCGACGGATGTCACGGTGAAGACGGTGAACATGGCGATGGAGCTCGAGGGCCTCACGTTCGCGCTGACAAACCGGGACTGACTGTCGTCCAGAGGGCGCGAAGCGACCGAAGGACCTGCACGTGCAGGTCCTCGCTCCGCTCAGGACGACACCTGCTTGGTCGCCCTCATCATCCCAACGAACTGTCTCGGCGTGAGTGTCTCCGGCCGCACCTCAGGATCGATCCCTGCCGCCGCCAGGATCTCGTCGGCCCGCTCTGCATCGAGCGCGTAGAGCGAGCGCACCACCCGCCGCATCTGCTTCCTCCGCATCCCGAACGCGTTCTGCACCAGCGTGCGCAGCGGCCGCTCCTCGGCGGGGGCCACGAGCGGGATCGCCAGGGGCGTGATGCGCACGACGGCGCTCTCGACTCGCGGCGGCGGGGAGAAAGCCCCCGCCGGCACGCGGAACAGCGTCTCCGCGCTCGCGACGGCCGCGACGTTCACCGTGAGCGCGCCATACTCCTTCGTCCCTGGCGCGGCGCTCAGTCGGTCCGCGACTTCGCGCTGCACCAGATACACCGATCGCTCGGCGCGCGGCGGCACGAGGGCATGAAAGAGAATCGGCGTGGTGATGTAGTACGGCACGTTGCCCACCAGCACGTACGGTCCGGCGGCCAGGTCGGCGAGCGACACCTCGAGCACGTCCGCTTCAGCGATGAGCACGTTGCCGCGCTTTGCATAGCGCTGGCGAAGGAGCTCGGCCAGCGCGCGGTCGTACTCGATCGCGATCAGGCGACCGGCGCGCTCGGCGAGGATGTCGGTGAGGGCGCCACGGCCGGGGCCGATCTCGAGCACCGTCTCCCCACTCGTGAGCTGGAGCGCATCGGCGATGCGGGCGAGGATGCGCCGGTCGCTGAGAAAGTGCTGGCCGAGGCTCTTGCGCGTGGGTGGAAACTTGCCACGGGAGCGCGAAGGGGACGGGGGGGACGCCCCCGCGTCGTCCGTCGGCATCAGCTCTTGAGGATGACGAGTGTCAGGTCGTCGCGGCGGGGCGTGTCGCCCGTGTAGTTGTCCAGCAGCGCGAACACGCGGCCGGCGATCTGCGCGGGCGGCTCGTCGCGGTGGCGCACGACAACGTCGAGCACCGGGCCTTCGTCGAGCCGGTGGCCCTCGCGGTTGCGCGCGTCGGTGATGCCGTCGGTGAACAGCACCAGCACGTCGCCGCCGACGTCCCAATGGCGCGTCACGGAGTCGGGCGCCTCGTCGGCCATGCCCAACGGCGGGCCGCCCGCGCGCAGCCGCTCCACGTTCCCGTCGCGCGTGACGACAAACGCATGCGGGTGGCCCGTGTTGCCATAGCGCAGCTCCCGGCGCTCCCGATCGACCACGGCGTACAGGGCGGAGACGAACATCTCCGTCGTCGTGAGCTCCTCCTTCACCGATCCGTAGAGGCGCCGGAGCATCTCCGACGGATCGTCGGTGCCCTGCGCATGGATCGCCGAGGCGCTCATCGTCAGCGCCATGATCAGCGCAGCCTGATACCCGTGACCGCTCACGTCGCCGATCATCACGCCGATGCGGCCGTTCGACAGCCGGTAGAGGTTGTAGAAGTCCCCGCCGACGTCCTCGGCCGGCACCACGCGCGCGGCGACCACCGCCTCCGGCGCCACGTGCGCGGCGTCGGGGAGGAGCTTCATCTGCAGATCGTGCGCGAGCTGCATCTCCTGCTGGAGGCGCTGCTGGTCGAGCGAGCGCGTGACGAGCCGCGCGTTCTGGATGGCCGCGCCGATCTGCGACGCGATGGCCGTCACGAGCTTCTGATCGCCGGCGGTGAACGCCTGCCCCGAGCGACGATCGGAGAGGTTCACGACGCCGAGCGGCTCGCTGCCGTCCTGGGTGGTCCACAGAATCGGGACGGTGAGCATCGCGCCGCGGCGGAACGACGTCTCGGCGGCGCAGGGCATCTGTCCCTCTTCGGCGATCATGGAGTGCAGCGTGCGGAACACGTGCGCGCTGACGCTGCATTCGTCGTCGA
>JALYXJ010000029.1 GCA_030947165.1 Gemmatimonadota bacterium | reverse complement strand
TGTCTGGTGTGCCCTTCTCGCCATTCCCTTTTCCCCTCTACCGTTTACACGTCACCGGTCTTCCGATCGCGCCTTAGTCCACCCACGGCTCGATGATCTCCGCGAACGCGTTCCGCGCGCGGTTGAGCCGCGATTTCACCGTGCCAAGATTGCAGTCCGTGATCTCGGCGATCTCCTCGTACGACTTCCCCTCGAGCTCGCGCAGCACGAACACCTGACGGTGATGCTCCGGCAGCTTCGCCACCGTCTCGGCAACCAGCTCCCGTAGATGCCGTTTGCGGTAGAGATCGTCCGGGCGTGCCGTCGTATCCTCGAACTGCAGCGGACGGTCATCGTCGTCCCAGTTGCCCTTCATCGTCTGGAACAGCACGAGCGGATTCCGCGAGCGGTTTCGCAGCTCGTTCTTCGCCAGATTGGACGCGATGGTATATGCCCAGGTCGAGAACTTCTTCGACCGGTCGAATCGATGCAGGTGCCGGTAGACGCGGATGAAGACTTCCTGAACGAGGTCTTCCGCCTTTTCCCGGTCGCCGATCGTGCGATAGATGAAATTCAGCAGGCGTGTCTGATAGCGCTCCACGAGCTCCTGGAAGGCGCGCTCCTCTCCCTCCAGAAACGATGTGACGATTTCCGCATCGTCCATCGCGCGAAGCTTCTCGCGGACTGTCGGCCCCTGTTGGGCGACCCGCTTCATTGCGATGTCAGCCATGTTCTTAACCCCCAATGCCTACGTAAGGGACACGCTTCGACGACACAGATTCGATGCATCGCTCCTTGTATCTCTTTCCGGGCCCTTCAAAAGCAGGGGGCATGCCGAATGGCATTCCACAGGGAACATTTTCCAAGTCGTTTTTTATCAACAGCTTAACCGGTTGGCTCACGAGGGAAGGGAACGAATGAGGGGCACTTACGTCCTCATTTTGTGACAGGACATGAGAATGCCCCCCGGTGGTGTCCACTTTTAAGACACAACCGGGAGGCATTTGGATTCCTGCCATTTACGCCTCGTCTGAACGGTCGGAACTATTGTTAAGCCCGCTATTGCCCGGTTCTGAACCCCGCAGCGTATAGGATGCCGAGGGCGGACTTTGCGTCCAGAATCTCTCCGGTCCGGATGAACTCCAGCGCCTCAGCGAGCGAGACAATGACGATATCCACGAACTCGTCCGCTTCCCGCGCACTCTCGCCATGGGTCAGGCCAGAGGCGAGAAAGACATGAATCAGCTCGTCGGTGAAGCCCGGCGTGGTGAACATCGTATACATCGGCTCGAGCCGTTCCGCCGTGCAGCCGGTCTCTTCCTTCAGCTCGCGTGCGGCACAGGTCGCCGGAGATTCGTCACCGTCGAGCCGGCCGGCGGGAATTTCATAGATGTAGCCGCCGGCCGCGTAGCGATACTGCCGCAGCAGTAGCAGTTGCGGGTCGTCGCCCGTCGGCTCGCTCATGAACGGGACGATGGCTGCGGCGCCCGGATGGCGCACGATGTCCATCTCGCCAGTTGAACCATCGGGAAAGCGAACCGTCTCATGGTTCAGTGTGATGATCTTTCCCTTGTGGATCTCCTTGCACGCGACCTGCGCATCGGGCTTTGCGCCGCGCTTCCGAGCTTTCGCGTCTTCGGCCGTCACGACCCGCGACGCTGCTTTCTTTGGCGTCATGATGTGTGTCCTGAACCGTGGGGAGCGACGATCTCCGCCGTCATGCCCGCCACGTCCGCGACTGGCGACGCGACCATCGCCGGATCGCCGACTACCACGATGCGCAGCTGGTCGGGGTGCAGATGCGCCTGAGCCGCGCGCAGCACGCCGGCGGTGGTCACGCCGCGCACACGACCCCGATACTGGTCGTAGTAACCATCGGGTAGGTCGTGGATCACCAGATTCGCCAGCGCCGCGGCGATCGCCGCGGTTGTCTCGTACCGAATGGGGAAGACACCGTCGAGGTAGCTGGTCGCTAGGGTCAGCTCGTCTTCGCTGATCTCCTCCGTGCGCATGCGCTCGATCTCGCCGAGGATCTCCCGCACCGCCGCTCCGGTGACGTCGCTTTTCACGGCGGTGGATACCACGAACGGACCAGCCGCACGTCGCCATTCGAATCCTGAGAAGGCGCCATAGGTGTAGCCATGCGCCTCACGCAGATTCAGGTTGATGCGCGACGAGAAGAGCCCGCCCAGCACGGCGTTCATCACCATCGTGTCGAAGTAGTCACCGACGCTGCGCGGCAGGCCAAGATGCCCCACGCGCAACTCCGATTGCGGAGCATCGGATTTGGCGACGACACGCACGAGGCGGCCGGATTGCGCGGCATCAATGCCCGCGATCGCCGGCGCCGGGCGATCGCCCGACCAGTCGGCGAACAGCTCATCCGTGAGTGCGCTCGCCTGTGCCATCGTCACGTCGCCGGCGAACACCAGCGTCGTCGCGCTAGGACGATAACGCGCTTCGTAGAAAGCTCGCACGTCGGCACGCGACAGTGCGCGCACGCTCGGCGCGTCCCCGTCGGGGGGCGAGGCATAGCGAGCGGTCGGCTGGTACACGGCACGTGAGAATTGTTCGTCCGCGAGGCCGCGTGGTTCCGCGCGCTGTTGCAGCAGCTCGGCGAGCCGCTCCTCCTTGAGGCGCGCGACTTCGCGCTCGGGAAACTCCGGCGTCCGCAGGAGATCCCGCACCAGACCGAGGGCTTCGGGCAGACGAGCCGTGAGCGCGGTGAGCGACACTGCGGCGACATCCCAGTCCGCGTGGGATTCCATCGAGGCACCGATGCGCTCGAACCGGTCGGCGAGGGCCGCGCCGTCCACCCCCGCGGCGCCCTCGAGCAGCAGACGCGCGGTCAGTGAGGCGATGCCCTCCTTTCCAACTGGTTCAACTTCGGCTCCTGCCTCGACGACCGCGATGACGGTCGCGATCGGAAGCTTGTTCACGGGAGCGACCACGATGCGCAGGCCGTTCGCGAGCGTGCGTCGCTCGAAGCGGGGGAAGTGGTAGCTCCGCGGAGCGGCTGGCTCCGGACGCGGAGTCGGGGCCGTCGCGGCGACGGGCATGACGGGCGCAGTCATGGCGCCTCCGCCATCGCCAGGTCGGTCTGCGTCGGCTCCGTCTCTGCTTCCCGCGGCACGTAGAGCAGGCTCGCCCGGTTCTCCGGCATGAGACGCTCGCGGATGAGCGCATTTACCTGCTCGACCGTGACCGCACGGTAGCGATCGGACTGCTGATTCACGAGGGCAGGATTGTCGAAGTAGGTAGCGAACATCGAGAGGCGGTCGGCACGGTCGCTCGCCGACTGCAATGCGGCGACCGTCTCCGTCTCGATCAGCGTGACCACGCGTGCGACCTCGGCTTCAGTCACACCCTCTCGCAGCACGAGGTCGATCTGCGCGTTCACCGCCACCTCGAGCTGTTCCACACTTGTCTCCGGACGCGCCGTCACGTCGACAACCAGGAGATCGCTTCCCTTCGAGAGGTCGTACGTGAACGCCTGTGCTTCCGCCGCCACCTGCTGCTCTCGCACGAGCGCTCGATGCAGACGGCTCCCCTTTTTCAGACCCAGAACCGCGCCAGCCACGCTCGCTGCGTAAAAGGCGTCGCTACCGAAGACCGGGGACCGAAATGCCATGAACAGGCGCGGCAGCATCACGTCGTCCGACACGACCTCGCGCAACGGTCCGCCGAAGGTAGGCGCCACCGACATGTCAGGGAGCGGGGGCTTGCCCGTGCCACGGGGAATCGGGCCGAAGTGACGCTCTACCATGGCGCGGGCTTCACCCCGGTCGAAATCCCCGGCGATGGAGAGCACCGCGTTATCGGGGGTATAATACGTCGCGAAGAAGTGGGCGATGTCGTCCAGGCTTGCTGCATCGAGGTCGGCGATGGAGCCGATCAGCGAGTGATGAAACGGGTGGCCGACCGGAAAGGCCAGCGCGGGGAGCCGCTCCCACCAGGTGCCGTAGGGCTGATTGTCCATCGACCACCGACGCTCGTTCTGCACCACGTCGCGCTGGGTGTCGAGCTTCTGCTGCGTCATGGCCGGCAGTAGGTAACCCATGCGATTCGCCTCGAGCCAGAGCGCCAGCTCGAGCTGATTCGACGGGACCGTCTCGAAGTAGTTGGTGCGGTCGAGCCAGGTGGAGCCGTTGAGCGTCCCTCCAGCGCGTTGCACGAGCTCGAAGTGCTCATTTGCCCCGACGTTCGCCGACCCCTGAAATAGCATGTGCTCGAACAGGTGCGCGAATCCCGTGCGCCCAGTGCGCTCATTGGCCGAGCCGACATGATACCAGAGGTTCACGGCGACGATCGGGGCCGTATGATCCTCCGAGAGATTGACGCGCAACCCGTTGGGGAGCTGGAATGTCTCGATCGGAATGTGCATCATGGAAAAGTGCACTCGTGAAGTGCGGTACGGTACCGGTCGCGACGTCCGTTGCTCCTCCGCACGCCTCGCGCCCCGGTGCACGTGATGCGGGGAGCGCCGGTATCGGCACCCCCCGCATCACATCAGGTTCAACGACTGGCTACGGCGTGGGCGCGGCGCCGAGCACGTCACGCACATCGCGGATGACGATCGTTCCGGGATTGAGCGCGCGCAGTCCTGGCTCGATGGTCTTTCGGTCGCCGACGATGACGAGCGTCAGATGATCGGGATCCACATACTGGCGCGCGACGCGCTGAACATCGGTCTGCGTGACCGCCCCGATGTTCTGGACGGCCGATGCGTAGAAGTCCAGCGGGATGCCATAGGTGATGAGTGGAAGCATCTGGCCGGCAATGCTGCCATTCGTCTCGAAGTCCTCAGGCAGTCCGAGCTGAAGATATCGCTTGGCCTTCGCGAGCTCGTTGCTCGGCACGGTGTCGCGGATGGCGCGAAGCTCCTTTCTGAACTCCATCAGTGCCGAGTCGGTCTTGGCAGAGACGACTTCGGCGCTCGTGACAAATGGCCCCGCGCTGCGACGCAGGCCGAAGCCGGAGCTCGCGCCATAGGCGTAGCCGTGGGTCTCACGCAGATTCTGGTTGAGCCGGCTCGTGAATGAGCCACCGAGAATGGTGTTGAGCACCTGAAGCGCGAAGTAGTCATTGGTGGTACGAGCTGCGCCGATTCCACCGAGCCGGAATGACGACTGGGCTGCGCCGGGCTTGTCGATCAGCACGAGCGTGGTGGCCTTGGGGGTGCTCGTGGCCGGCATGGCGACAGCTTGAACCTCTCCCCGCGCCCATCCACCGAACATTGCCTGCGCTCGGCGCTCCACGTTGTCGGGCCGCACGTCCCCCACGACGAGCAGCGTCGCGTTGTTCGGGCGATAGTAGGTGTTATAGAAGCTCACGAGGTCGTCTCGCGCGATCGACGCGACGGAGGCCTCTGTACCCGCCAGCGGCCGTCCGTACGGGTGCTGGTCACCGAACAGCGCATTGGCGAACGCGCGGTCGGCAATTACCGGACCTCGATCCCGTTGCTGCTGGAGCGACGTCAGTCGTAGTTTGCGGACACGATCGAAGTCTTCTGCCGGGAAAGCGGGGTGAAGCACGACGTCGGCGAACAGCGCCATCGCGCTGTCGAGTTGCGCCGTGGGCGTGTGAAGCGAAACGGTGGACTGCTCCCAGCCGCTTGCCGCGCCTACGCGCACGCCAAGAAAGCCAGCCTGATCGGCGATCTGGAGTGCCGAGCGCGAGGTGGTTCCTTCGGTGAGCAGTGCCGATGTGAGGGCGGCCGTTCCCATCTTGCCTGCTGGATCGGCTTCGCCACCAGTGCGAAACTCGAGAATGAAGTCGGCGATCGGCAGCTCATGCTGCTCGACGATGACGATCTTCAGCCCATTCGGCAGTTGGCGCGTCGTGATGGCTGGAATGCGAAGTGCCGGCGGCGGACCAAGCAGCGGCGGCTTCGTGAGATCGATCGGCGCGGCGACGACCTGAACGGGAGTCGGCTCCTGCGTCGTCACGAGCGGCGCGCTCGCGCATGCGGCGAGGGACGCGGCACTGGTTACCGTGGAGAGCACGCGAAGTGTCGGCCGCATCAGTTGGTGCCTCCCGAGACCATCAACTGCGTTTGACCCTGTGGAACCACGGTGAGCACCACCTTTGGCTTGGTGAGATACTTCGCAGCGACGCGCTGAACGTCGGCCGCCGTAACGTGGTCATAGCGTTGCGCATCCTTCTGGATGTAGTCAGGCGTGCCGGCAAAATAATTGTACTCCGCCAGCCGGTCGGATTTGCCGAGCACGGAGGCGATGCGGTCGAGGAACGCCGCGCGGCGGGTATTGAGCGCACGCGCCAACTCTCGGGGGGTGACGCCGTCGTTGATGATCTTGTCCACTTCTTCCACCACGAGCTGCTTCATTCTCGCCGGCGTCTGCTTCGGTTTTGGTGTGACGATGATATTGAAGCTGCCGTCGAGCTTGCCGCTGTTCTGGAAGGCGGTCACGTCCTGCGCGACCTGCATCTCGAACACGAGCCGTTTGTAGAGGCGCGAGTTCTTGTCGCCGGCCAGCACGTCGGCCAGTACGTCGAGCGGTGCGTCGTCGGGGGTGAAGATCGGCACGGTCGGCCAGGTCTCATACAGGCGCGGTAGCGTGACCTTGTCCTCGAGCACGAGGAACGTGTCACGCACCACGGTGACAATAGGCACAACCGGGCGCGCCGGCATCTGCGGTCCGCGCGGGATCGCACCAAAGTAGCGATTGACCCAGGTGACGGCCGAGTCGCGGTTGAAGTCGCCGGCGATCACCATGGTGGCGTTATTCGGCGCGTAGTAGGTCCGAAAGAACTGCTTCACATCGTCGAGCGAGGCGGCGCTCAGGTCGGCCATCGAGCCGATCACCGGCCAATGATAGGGATGGTTCGCCGGGTACAGGGCGGCGATGATCGTCTCGTTCGACTTGCCGTACGGGGCGTTGTCGACTCGCTGGCGCCGCTCGTTCTTCACCACGTCACGCTGCAGGTCGAGCTTCGATTGGTCCATCACGGGAAGCAGCTTCCCCATCCGGTCGGCGTCCAGCCAGAGCGCGAGCGGCAGCGCGTTGGAGGGCATCGACTCGTAATAATTCGTGCGGTCCTCGGTCGTCGAGCCGTTGTTGTTCGCGCCGGCTGCCTCGAGCCACTTGTCGAACTGACCCACGGGAACGTGCTCGGAGCCCATGAACATCACGTGCTCGAAGAGATGTGCGAAGCCCGTCCGCCCGGGCTTCTCGTCGCCGGAGCCGACCTTGTACCAGGTATTCACGACGACGATCGGCGTGGAATGATCCTCGTGAAGGATCACCTCGAGCCCGTTGGGCAGAGTGATCTTCTCAAACTGGATCCTGGGGACGCTTTGCCCGCTTACCGGCTCGACGGTGAGCGTCGCTCCAATTAATGAACATATTGTTACTAACTTACGATGATTCACCGGCTGTTCCTCTCGAAAATGAAGGCCAGGGGGGCTTTGATGGACTCGCTGAGTGCATACTTCCACCGCTCGGTCGGGCTGGCGGCAATCGGACTGGTAGGAGTGGGGGAGGGAAAAGGTTCCAGGCCGTGACGCCGGGCAAGAATCGTCAGTCGCAGCATGTGGAACGGGTCGCTCACGAGCAGCACGTCTCGTCTTGACTGGCGCCCCATGAGCGCCGCAACGCCTTCCATTGACTCGCTGGTCGTGCGCCCCTCGGTCTCCAGCAGGATGGCGGAGGCGGGGACGCCGCGCCGGATGGCGTACCGTTGGCTGACAGCTGCCTCGCTGGTGGTGTCTCCGGTCCCGGTCCCTCCCGTCACGATCATGAGCGGAGCGAGCTTTCGGCGCCACAAATCGATCGCGTGGTCGAGCCGAGCCCGGAGCACCGGTGATGGACGGCCGACGTACTGTGCCGCGCCAAGTACCACGATCGCGGAGGCGGGCTGCGCCTGGTCGTTGCGCTCGTACGCGAGCACTGCCCCCAGCGATCCGAGCCACGCGAGCAACAGAAGCCCTAGCAGGGCGAGCACCACGCGCACGAAGGGCGGACGAGAAGGACGCTGCATCGCGTGAAACTACTCCTCGCTCGCGCAGACGGGGAAGACTTGGACGTCGCCGATCACTCTGCGAGACTGAGCAGCGCCAACCAGAAGACGTCGAAGCTCGCACGGGGGTCACGCCGGTCTGTATCGATCGCGAGCCCGTTCATGAATGCCATGCTCGCTGTAGCCAGCAGCTTGGAGGGCATGCGGGGTACGAGGCCGAGGCCAGCGAAGAGTTGCTCGACCGTTTCATCGGCCGCACGGCACCGTGCCAGCGCCGCGTCGGCATAGGCAGCCCGCACGACTGGCTCGCGTTGCATGCCGAGCTCGAGCAGGGTGCGGAGCTCACCGCGCACGAGCTCTGCTTCGAGCCAGGTCCAGAGGGCATCGACCGCCCCACTACCCCTCGCGGTGTTCATCGCTGCTCGTTCTCTGGCCACGATGCGACGCGAGAGCTGGGACACCACCTCGGCAAGCAGGCTGGCCCGGTCCGCGTAATGGTAGTGAACGAGCGCCTTGCTCACCTCGGCGGTCGCGGCGATGGTCGCCATGCTGGCCTCTGTTCCGTCGCGCACCAGCGATCGGATGGCGGCGTCGATGATGCGGTGACGCGCCGCCCGACCAGCGCGGACAGCCGATGAGGCGGCCGGTTCGCTCACAGCGTGATCGTCGCGTGTCGTGCCGGTGCGTCGACCCGCGAGTAGCCAGCGGCTCGCAGCTGCGCCATGAAGGCATCCTGTGCCTCCGGCTCCCCGTGCACGAGATGGACAGAGGGCGCGGCGCTGCCCTGGTTCCCGGCCCGAACGGCATCCAGCCAGCGCTGAAGCTCCACGCGGTCGCCATGCGCGCTATACCCGTTCAAGATCTCCACGCGCGCGTTCAGTTGGATCTCCTCGCCGAACACCTTGATCACCGGCGCACGGTCCACGATCCGTCGCCCGAGCGTATGCTCAGCCTGGAAGCCCACGATCAGGATCGTGGTTCGTGGATCTGCCGCGTTGTGCGCGAGATGGTGCAGGATACGACCTGCTTCCGCCATGCCCGAGGCGGCGATGATGACCATCGGACCATGTCGCGTATTGAGCGCCTTGGACTCCGTTGCTTCCCGCGTGTACTGCACCTGCGTGAAGTGGAAGAGATCGTCCACGCGCCGTACGAGATCTTCCGTCTGATCGAAGACCTCCGGGTGCATGGCGAACACGCTGGTCGTGTCGATGGCGAGCGGGCTGTCCACGAAGATAGGGATTTCAGGGATCGCCCCTTCGCGCGCCAGCACATGGAGGTCATACACGATCTCCTGGGTGCGCCCCACCGAGAAGGCGGGGATGAGCACCTTGCCGCCGCGAGCGGCCGCCTCCCGGATCACCCGGGCAAGCTCTGCTCGTGCTCCTGCCACCGACGGGTGATCGCGGTTGCCGTAGGTGGACTCGAGCAGCACCACGTCGGCACTCTTGGGGGGCTGTGGGTCGCGAATGATCGGCAGCCCCGCCCGGCCGACGTCGCCGGAGAACACCACTCGGCGCTGCTCCGCCCCCTCTGTGCACTCGAGCACCACGGACGCGGAGCCGAGGATGTGGCCTGCATCGGTGAAGGTCGCACGTACACCGGGGACGACGTCGAATGGCGCATCGTACGCCAAGCCGATCATGCGGTCCGTCGCCGCGACGGCGTCACGCATCGCGTAGAGCGGTTCGGCGACTTCCTTGTTTCGACGTGCCAGGAATTCGGCGTCCTTCTCCTGGATGTGCGCCGAGTCGGCGAGCATCACGGCGCAAAGGTCGCGGGTGGCGGCGGTGCAATAGATCGGGCCAGCGTAGCCGTGGCGTGTGAGCAGCGGCAGCCGCCCGGAGTGATCGATGTGGGCGTGCGAGAGCACGACGGCATCAATCTGCTCGACGGGAATCGGGAGCTGGAGATTCTTCTCACGCGTCTCGCTGCGCCGGCCTTGGAACATGCCGCAATCGAGCAGGACTGTCTTCCCGTTGATGCGGAGAATGTGGCAGGAGCCCGTCACTTCACGAGCAGCACCGGCGAACTCGATCTGCATGCGTGTCCTTGGGCGATCGATTGGCTTCGTGAGCCCGGAAGTTCGCAGGGTTCGGCACCGATGCCAAGTAGAGCCGCCCCGATAACGGCGAGAGAGCTCCTGCGCCGGCGGGCACAGGAGCTCTCTCATTCCGGTTCGGCGACACTGCTGCTGTGTGCGACTATCTGAGATTCGGATTCGTCTGCATCTCCAGGCTCGAGATCGGGAAGCAGAGTGTCTGTGCCGCATCGAGATACGATGTCGGCCCCGGCACCTCGTAGGCAGAGAGCTGGCCGGGCCTGCTCGCGTCCTTCCAGCGCCGCAGGTCACCTACGCGTCGTCCCTCCAGCCAGAGCTCGATGCCGCGCTCGCGCTTCAGCACCGTCCACCCTTCATCGATCGTCGTGGCTGTCCAGGGCGTGAGCCCGAGCGCCAGACGATGTTTGTTGATGAGGGGCAGGGCGTTCACGAAATCGCCGGCAATGAGGAGCGCCTCCGCCTGGATGAGCCGCATCTCCCAGCCACTCGAGAGATTGATCGGCGCTTCCTTCTTCGCGAACTTCGTCTCGAAGTGCCACGCCACCTTTCCGAGGTTGAATACCGCGCCGTCACCCTGCGGATTCTTGGCGTCCTGGCCCCACGATACCCGTGGGTCCTTGGTGTCCGTGTAGTACTGGTCGTAGAAGGTGTTCCACACGGTATGCGCCCGGTACGGCGTGTTCGCCGTCGCCCAGTAGATGCGATTGTACTGGTCGGCATCCGTGGTGTAGTACGGCATCTGGAACACGTAGGCGTCCGCGATCGCAGAGGCGTCGGTCACCGCGGCGGCCCAGTTGCCCAGATCGGCACGCACCGACGCGCGCGCGGCGCGCGCCGCGGTCGCCGTTTTCGTGTCGCCGGCGGCAGTCGCAATCGCCATCGCTTCAGTCAGCTCCGAGTCGGCACGCGTGAGGAACGTGCTCGAAGGCAGCTTGGGGCCGGCGTTGATGGTGGCGTCGCACATGTTCTCCCCGAGCAGGCGGTTTGCGTAGCCGGCCCAGAGGAGGATCTGTCCCGCGTGGATGCTCTTGGCGTAGTCGGCCGCGGCGAGCGTGGCCTTGAATCGATCGGCGCCGCTCTCGGCCTCCCACCGCGCTCGCTGCGCATCGTTCCAGTACTGGTCGCTCTCGCCAGCCGATGGGACGAGCTTGCCAAGCTGCTGAAGCACGGTGATGCCGAACGAGCCCGTGGAGCCGGCGGGAAAGATCTCGCGCGAGACGGCTGCGCCGGTGTACGCGGTCCAGTTCAGTGCCTGGCTGAGATCACGGCCCGCGCCATTCACCAGTGCGGTGCGTGCGGCGGGGTCGTTGAGAAACTGCTCCTGCACCGGGCCCGGATTCGTGACCTTGAAGTCACAGCCCGTGAGCCCGCCGATTGTCGCGAGGAGCATGAAGCTCACGCGGAACATGCTGTGGCGCTCGCTGGTGGTCGTCTCGTGTCTGGTGTGCATGGTGAGTGTGCTCTCTCAGAAGGTGAGGCGTAGCTGGGCGAGCACCGTAGCCGGCGCGGGGATGTGCTCCGAGATGTAGCGCACGGCGGCGTTGAAGCCGTCGTTGCCGGCCATCTCGGGATCGAGCAGGCGGAAATCCTTGTTCTTCCAGGTATACCAGTTCTGCACCGAGAGTGAGAGCTGTCCACTCTGTGCCCCGCGCAGGAAGCGCGCGGGAATCGGCGCACGCAGCGTCACGTCCCTCATCTTGAAGAAATCCGCCTTGAAGATGAAGAAGTCGTCGCGCGCGTTCGCAGCAACACAGTAGGTGCGCTCCCAGGCGGTCCATTCCGTGGCCGCTTTCGCGTAGGCGTCGAAGCAGAATGGCCACTGTACGCCCCGAGACAGCGCTTCGTATGAGGCGTCTTCGTTGATGTAGTGGCCGCCCTGATACTCACCGCGCGCCGAGAGCTCGATGCCGTATGGGAAGCGCAGTGAGGAGTTGACTCCGAAGATGCGCGTCGGTTGCGACGGACCGTACGCGTGATCGACCTCGATGATCGGCGCGGCGATGTCGTCGGGGTTGGTCACGTAGCGACCACGCATCTCGGCAACTGGTCCACCCTCGCGAATCCATCCAAATCGATTCAGGATGAACGCAGGCGCACCACCGAGACTCGCGACCTCGCTCTTGTTCAGTGCCAGCGTGAATCCCGCGTTCCAGGTCACCGGCTGAGAACGGAACAGGTCGCCATAGCCTTCGACCTCAAGCCCACGTTTCTTCAACGTGCCGACGTTCTGGAGCTGGCTCGTCTGAAAGCCGAGCGATGGGATCTGGCTCACGGGCAGGAGCGCATTGGCCGTGGTCGTGTGGTAGAACGTCGCGTTGAGATTCAGCCGGTCGCCCAGCGTGACGGCATCGAACCCGAGCTCGGTCTCACGGCTTCGCTCCGGACCGAGGTCGGGATTCCCGACCGTGTTCGTGCGGAAAGCCGGCTGCCCGCCCCAGCCGACCGGTGTATAGGTCCGCAGCGCGTCGAATGCACCCGGCGCGCGACCAGCCTCTCCATATGCGGCACGCAGCTTGAGCGATCCGAGGTTCTTTGGGAAGAATGATTCGTCGGAGATCACGTACGAGGCGCTGACTTTCGGATACGTCTGCAGGCCGAGGTTGCTACCGAATGCACTGTACTTGTCGGCGCGAATTCCGGCAGTCACGAACAGCCGGTCGCGCCACCCGATCATCTCCTGCAGGAAGAGTCCGCCGGTGACGATCCGGATCCTCTGCTCGGTGGCATTCCACTGGGCGCCGCTCGAAACGACCGGCACGCCGGGGCCGGGGAAGCCTTCCGTGTAGCCCTGCAGGTCACGGATGTCGGAGGTGTTGGTTTGACCGCCCCAGGCAGAGGTCGACCGGAACACCCCAAGATCGCGCTCATAGTTGCCGACATACTCGGCACTGAGGACCTGGCTGCTCCAGTGCTGATCCGACAGCGCGCCCGTCGGCTGGCTCACGAAGCCATAGGGACGGAGGTTTCGGTTTTCGAGCTCGCTTCGGTCCAGGCCGATGGTGATCCGCTGTGTGAGGTTCGGCGTGGACGCGTAGCTCACCTTGCCGCCGAGCAGCAGGTGGCTGATCCCCGTGTTGAGATCGTAGGTCAGCACCTGCGAGATCGTGTCGATGTTCGCGCTGCTGAAGTAGTTCCGATCGCGCCGGTAGGCGTTGAGCGTCAGACCGGCGGCGTTGTTGCCCGACGGCGTGTTGCTGATCGAATCGGAGGTGTACGAGGTGTTCCACTCGAAGGTCAGCTGCTGGGTCGGCTCGAAGCTGAAGTTGCCGCGCACGATGACCTTCCGCTCGTCGTCCTTGGGGAGCACGCCCTGATTCCCGTCATAGGCAGCGGAGACGAAATAGCGGATGGCGCTCTGACCGCCGCTCACCGAGCCGAGATACCCCTGACGGCGGCCGTCGCGGAGCCAAGGATTGATGAAGATGTACTTCGCGCACCCCGACGTCGCCGAGCACTCCTTGCCGTCGTCGATGCCGAATGGGCGCAGCCGGTTGAATCCCTGCGTGGTCTCGAAGCTCCAGACCGGCTTGCCGGCTGTGCCGTGCTTCGTGAAGATCTGAATCACTCCGGACGCCGCCTCGGTGCCATACAGCGTCGTTGCCGCGGCTCCCTTGATGATCTCGATCCGGTCGATGTCTTCCGGATTGATGTCGTTGAGGGGGCTCGCATTGTAGTTCGGTCCGCGCAGGTTCGAGCCCGAGGGCGGGACGTTCTTCGGGTACTCGTCGCTTCGCATGCGCACCCCATCCACGTAGATCAGTGGCTGGTTGCTGAGCGCGACGCTGGAGTTGCCGCGAAGGCGGATGGAGCTTCCCGAGCCGGCGCTGCCTGTGGACAGTTGCACGCTCGCCCCGGCGACTCGTCCCTGAAGGAGATTCGAGACGTTGGTAGGCGCTTCGGGAACGTCGCCGGTCTTGAGCGAGCTGATCGAGTTGCCGACCTCGCGCTTGCGCGCCGAGCCCGCAGTACCGGTGATGACGACTTCCTCGAGCGCTGCCGCCGTTGGCGACAGGCTGAAGTCGAGCGTTTCAGTGCCGCCCGCCGTGATGGTGACCGGCCTTTCCGTTGGCGCAAAGCCGATCAGTCGCGCCTGTAGCCGCTGTGCGCCGGCCGGGGCGCTGAGGATGACGTACGTGCCGTCGTCTCTGGTCATCGCGCCAATGCGCGTGCCGGCCACGATGATCTGGACGTTGCCGAGCGGGGTGCCGCTCGCAGCGTGGCGGACCGTGCCGCGAACTATGCCGGTCGGTTGTTGCGCACCCGTCTGTGGTGCCGCCGCGCTCAGGATGATGAAGGCTGCAATCGCTTGCAGTGCCAACAGGACTTTCCGTATGCGCATGGGACTCCTCGTAGTGGGTGCGGCGGCAGCAGGCCAGCGGCGGGACCCCACGGTGCGAAGCCCGGCGTCGGGGCAATCGATGGCGGGGCCGGAGTTTTGTCCATCTTGTGAGTCCTGTCCGCGCCTGTCAACCTGCGCACGACACGCCAATATCCGAGCTGGGTCGGCGTGGGAGATCGGTCGATCTGGTGGTAGCCGGCGAGCGCATGACAGAACAGATTCGGTCGGCGAAGCAGTCCCAATCACTGGTTGCCATGGCCTACCGGGAATACATCGATTCGGAACGAGTCTGCTGGCGGGTGTGGGAAGTCATCCCGCAGTCAGTCGAGCGACGCCGGCTACGACGCCGCCGTGTTGTCGAGCGCGGCGGAGATCGCCGATACCGTCACGAGACCCGTCTTGCGCTGTCGAATGGAGATGCCGGAGGCTGGCTCGTCTTCGAGAGCGCGACGGAGAAGCGACGCCTTCGGCCCATTCCGGTTGGCTGGTTCGAGACGCCGGATGATGCGCTGGCGACGTTAGGTGTGTGTGCCGTACCGGCCGGGCGTCCGAGCCGACGTCTGATCGAGTAGGCGACTTGGTGTAGCCCGGCCGGTCTCAGACTTCGCCGTCGCCGGGACGCTCGAACACGAGCGTGAGCCGATGCTCGTCCTGTGACATCATCGCCGGCCGCCACCCGCCTCGGCTCCGCTCGTTCAGCAGGTCCGTGAGCGCATCCTCATCATCGCGCGCGTGCCGTGAAAGCCGCACCATGACTGCCTGGTATTCTTTCATGCGCGCGAAGTTAGTAGCTTCCGCCGCATGGACACCACCCCCGCGTTCCCGACGCTCCGCGTTGTTTCGCATCCACTCGTCCAGCACAAGCTCTCGCTCCTCAGAGATCGCGCGACTCCGACCAAGATCTTCAAGGAGCTGGTGGACGAGATTGCTACACTCATCGCATACGAGGCGACGAGCGAGCTCACGTTGGAGGGGGCGCCCGTGGAGACGCCACTCGAGCGAACGACTGGCAAGCGGGTGAGTGGGAAGAAGCTGACCCTCGTGCCGATTCTCCGCGCCGGCTTGGGCATGGTCGAAGGCGTCGCCCGGTTGATCCCGGCCGCTCGGGTTGGCCACATCGGCCTCTATCGCGACCACGACACCCTCGAACCCGTGGACTACTACTTCAAGGTTCCCGGCGACGCGGGGGAACGGGATTTCTTTCTGCTCGATCCCATGCTCGCCACTGGCGGGAGCGCCGCCGCGGCGGTCGCATCGCTCAAACGCGCGGGCGCCACGCGGATTCGGTTCCTTTGCCTGGTCGCCGCGCCGGAAGGTGTGCGCCGACTTGCGTCAGCCCATCCGGACGTCATCGTGTACTGTGCCGCGCTCGATCGTGAGCTCAACGATCAGGGATACATCCTCCCCGGCCTGGGCGACGCCGGCGATCGGCTCTTCGGAACGCGATGACCCGATTTACTGAACGGGACTCCTGAACGATCAGAGGCACACCAGCGATACGCCGTGTGCCTCTGCTGTCATGGTTCTTTGTCAGGTCAGCCGAACCACTCGCGTGGGCAGTCGCGCTGTTGCCGTGCCGCGTCCTGCACCCACTGTTGGGTCGCGACCTCGGTGATCTCCCCGCTCACCCGATTGAACCACTCTGTCGCCTGGCGCATGTCTCCCACCCGGCGCCACAGCTCCCCTACGAGGTAGGTGAGGACGGCTCGCTCCTCGCGCGCTACCCCGTCGTAGCTCGACAAGGCTTCCTCGAACTTCCACGCGGCCTTGCGCCGGAAGAACCGTTCGGCTTCGGTGTCCGCTTCATCGACACAGCACCACGCTGCCCGCAGGAGCAGATCGGCCACATGGCGCACATCGAGCCCCTGCCACTCGGCCACCTTGGCGGCCGCTTCGTACTTCTCCGAGCCGGCTACCACGGTCGCGGACAATTGCGGCGCGAGCTCATTCCACACATGCTCACGCAGTCCCGGGGTAACGTCCGCTTCCTCCGTGAAGTCGCGCTCGGCACCCGAGTAACCGCAGCGGCTGCACATATGAATGAGGTAGGGCAGCGGCTGTGTGCCGGCCGCACGCTCGTGGAAGTCGGTGCGCTTCCCGCCAAACGAGTTGGTCGAGATCACCTGCTGGGACTTGAACCGCGTGTCGCAAATGGGACAGCGAAGTTCGATCTGCTGCAGCGTAGTCATGGGCTTGTCTCCTGCTCCTGCTCCTGGCTCCCTCTCGCTGTCGGACCATAAAGGAAAGAAGCGTGCCAGCCGCTGGCCGTTCCTCCGGCTTGCCGGAATGCCGTTGGTCGTAGGGTGCAGCAGCGATGCCATCGACGCCCCGCCAACGGCGTGGCGCCCGCGCGCTGCCATCGGCGCGTTTTGGTCATGGTCGCATTGTGCTCGTGTGGTGCTCTCTTGTTCACGCGAACGGTCGCCGCTATCATTCCGCGTCCAATGCGCCCCCGCTGCCGGTGTCATCGTTCGCGTGACGGTCGCCGTGCTGCTCCCTCCGCAGGTCGCTTCCCGGTCGAATGCTGATCAACCTGCTGCCTGATTTCTTCGCCGTACTCAATAGCACCGACCGCGTCGCCGCCTACCAGCGCTACTACACCGCCCACCGCCGTCTGCTCGAGCCGTACTGGCACAATTACGTCGTCGATCCCGAGGGGCCGCATTTCGGGGATGTCGTGCGGGCCACGGCGCTCGCCGACCGGACCGATCTTCGCGAGATGCTCGAGCACACCGACGTCGTCGCGCTCGCACGGGGCACCGAACAACGGTGCGCGCAATTGCTCGAGCAGGATGTCGACGTCGATGTCGTTCTGATGGTCGGAGTGGGAGCGGCGAATGCCGGCGAGATGGTCGTCGATGGTCGCGGCATCGCCTTCGCGTGCATGGAGCACTTCACGTCGGTCACGAACTCCGACACCCAGGGCCTCGGTCTCGACCCCGAGCTCCTTCCGCTCTGGTTGGCCCACGAGATCGCGCATGCCATTCGGTATACGTCTCCTACAAGTCGCAGTGAGCTCCGGCAGTTGATCGACGACGCAGGGGGCTATTACTCGTACTGGGATACGGGTCGTCAGGCGCCACTGCGCGAGCTGCTGATGAACGAAGGGTTGGCGGTGCACGCGTCGCAGGTGATCAGTCCGGGACATGCCGCGTGGGAGTACTTCGGCTTCGGACGCCGGCAATACGCTCGTGTTCGGGAGCTCGAAGCTGTCATCGGACGGGCCGTCGTGGAGGACCTCGATCGCGCAGGTTTGGGCCTTCGGCTGCGGTACCTGTCGGGTGGTATGAGCGACGAAGCACGAACGGTCGACCGCTATGTCCTTCCGGAGCGGAGTGGCTACTTCCTCGGCGCTCGAATGGTCGAGGCGGCAATCGCAGAGCGCGGGATGGCGTGGGCGGTACGCGCAAGCGCTGGTGAGCTGGCCCAGCTCGCGCGCGCCTCGCAGGCGACGGCCTAGGGACGCTACTTTCCCACGCAGAAGCGCCGGAACACCACGTCGAGCACGTCGTCCACCTGAACGGCACCAATCAGCTCGGCTAGTGCGTCCGCAGCCGCGCGGACGTGAATGGCAGCGACGCTGGCTGGCACGAGATTCTGCCGCCAAGCGGTATCGAACGCCCGCAGTTCGGCATCGGCACTCTTCACCGCCGTCTGGTGCCGCGCCCGCGTAAGTCCGGGTGCATCGACCACTGCTGTCCCATGTTCGTGCGACAGCCGGGCTTCGATGAGGGAAAGCAGTGCCTGAAGGCCGACCCCGGTCTGGGCGCTCACTACGATGTCGGCGGAGATTTGGTCACTTGTTGATCGTAAATCAGCCTTTGTGGCGACCGTGATGATGGGGGCAGCGGTATGAGTGGTGGTGGCCGGAGCGACAGCCGCCAGCGATTGCACGGAGTCACCGCAAGCGAGTACCACGGCGGCTTGCCTGAGGTAGCGCTCTGACGCAGCCATGCCCAGTTGTTCGACTCGGTCCTCGGACGCTCGAAGACCGGCCGTATCTACGAGACGTAACGGCCAGCCGGGTAGATCGAGCACGGCTTCGATCGCATCCCGGGTCGTGCCCGGTACATCGGTGACGATGGCGCGGGCTTCCCCGAGCAGAGCATTGAACAGCGAAGACTTGCCGACGTTCGGCGCTCCAACGAGCACCACGAGCGCACCGTCGTGCACGAGCGTCCCTCGGTCGCCCGTTGCAAGCAGCGTTTGGAGCGCCGTGAGGAGGAGCTCAACCGCCATTTCGATCCGCTCGCGCGGCACGGGACCGTCGTCTTCCTCCGGGAAGTCAATGTCGTACGCCAGTAGCGCCTCCAGATCCAGGAGCTGTGTGCGTAGGACAGCGATTCTGCGCGAGAGCCCTCCATCGAGCTGGCGAAGCGCTGCTCGATGTGCTGCTGTGCTATGCGCATCGATCAGGTCACCGATCGCTTCCGCCTGCAACAGATCGAGCTTTTCATTGAGCACTGCTCGGCGGGTGAACTCACCGGGCCGGGCTTCACGCGCGCCTGCGTGGATCGCCGCCGCGACGACGGCAGTCGGTACCATGAGCCCTCCGTGGGTGCTCACCTCGAGCAGATCCTCGCCGGTGAACGAGTGAGGAGCGACGTATAGCGTCGCAATGACCTCGTCGATCGTTTCCCCTGCGGCGTTGCGTACGACAGCTCGTATCGCTCGACGCGGCTCTGTTGGGACGGGATGGAGAAGAACGTTGGCAAGCTGGCGAACCCCGGGCCCGCTGGCACGGACCAGAGCGAGCGCCCCTCGGCCGTTTGGTGTCGCGATGGCCACGATGGTGCTGCCGTCATTCACGGCGTCGGCGCCATGCAGCTGAACGACCGGGATGACTGACGGATCGGTCACCGCCGCGCGGCCGGTCCCAGGGTAAGTGACTCTCCTGGCTCGATCACGTGGACACGCTCCCGCGCATCATGCTGTCGGAGGGTGGCACGCAACCGGTTGATGGCGTCATGTGCACTGGCGGTCACGTGACGGAATGTCCCCCAGTGGTATGGGAGCATCGCACGCGCTTGGAGCGTCTGAAACAGTGTCAGCGCGTCGTCGCTCGTCAGATGCCCACGCCGAAATCCCGGCTTCCAGGCCGGCGCGTATCCGATGGGAAGCAGCGCAATGTCGAGCTGACGACCACACTTCCAGAGTACCTGCTCCACGAGATGGTGCGTGCAGGGGGTGAGGGCCGTGTCTCCGGCGAAAAACGCGCTCTCCGCGGACGATTCCAGGAGGTACATGTTCGTGGCACTCCGCCACCGATCGAGCCCGTATCGGCTCCCTTGATGAGTCGCACGGGCAGCGTGAACGCGGAGAGTGGGCCCGAGGTCAGCGTGCTCCCCCGCTGCAAGCGAAACGGCATGAGAGTAACCCTTCTTTGTCAGCCACTCGGCGACCGCGGGTGGAGCATAGAGCGGGATGTCACGCGGGAGCTTGTCGAGCGACTTGAAGGAGAGATGGTCCGCATGCGCGTGCGTCAGCAGGAGCGCGTCGAGCTTGGGCAGTGCGTCGATCTCCAGCCCTGGCGCCGTGACCCGCGGTAGAAAGCGCCCGAGCTTGAGCTCGAAATTTGGATCCGTCAGAACACGGACTCCGGCGATCTCCAGCAATAACGTCGCGTGGCCGATATAGGTGATTTGCACAGCTGCTCCTTGCGCAGGGGGCGCGTCATCCCACTGGATAGCGCGCCCTCCTATCCTTGCCGACACCTACCTCAAGCCATTCTATGACCGGCGCTTGATCGCCGGACTAGGGCCACTGATCGAGGACACCGTCGCTGGATTTGATTTCGATCGCTCGCGAGCCAGCAGCCATTGTTGTGGCAGCGCGGCGATGTTCTGCACGGCGTAGTAGAGGTTGAGTCCCGAGGCAAAGTTGAGGAAAAGCACGGTGAGCATCACGGGCATCATGTAGCTCATCATCTTCGCCTGCGGGTTCGGGGGCGAGCCTTTGAGCCCGATCCACGACATGACGAACATCGAGACACCCATCAACAGCGGCGTGATGAAGTAGGGATCCCGCAGGGAGATGTCCGGCAGCCAGAGGAAGGAAACTCCTCTGAACTCAATGGTGTTCTGGAAGACGAAATAGAGCGCAAACAGGATCGGCATCGGCAGGAGCATCGGCAGGCAACCCATCAGCGGACTGAGTGGGCTCATGCCGTGGTCCTTGTAGACCTTCATAATGGCTTCCTGCTGCCGTTTCGGATCATCAGAGTACTTCTTCTGAATCGCCTGCAACTCAGGCTGAAGACGCTGCATCTTCATGCTCGTTCGCATCGCCCCCTGATTGAGGGGCCACAACGCCAGGCGGATGAGCACTCCGAACAGGATCAATACCCATCCGTAGTTGAGGTTCGTAGTGCGCTTCATCCACAACAGGGCACGCATCACGATGGTGGCAAATGGCTGGACGACGCCATGCAGCCAGCCGGCATACGGATTCACCTGATCCAGATCACCCCCGAGCCGCTGTAGTCGCTCGAAATCCTGCGGCCCCGCATACACATCGAACGACGCTGTCCCGTCCGCGGCGAGGGGCAGGGCAGTAGTCGCAGCAACTTGCGAGGCCACCTTGGTGGTATGCGGCACGCCCTGAACTCGTAGCATCGAAAATGGATGCTTCAGCGTACTGCGGTACGCGACCAGAAAGTATTTGTTCCGGGTCGCAACCCAATCGAGCGGCCCTGCCTCCCTCCGAATTTCTGCTGAGTCGAGCTTCGAGAATCCCACGCTGTTGATCTCGCCGTGAGAGCGGTAGCTCACTGCCAGATGCCCCATGTCGTCCAGTGTGTCGGGCTCGTTCGACACGAGGGTACGCGGAAGATCTATCAGCAACGCGCTACTGGTGGGCGCTCCTGCCACGCTTGCATTTACACGCATCAGAAAGCTGTCCGAAGCGAAGGCGTACGCGAGTTGCAGCACGCGTCCGGCGATAGAGCCGGTATACGTCAACGTAGGCGCCGTTTCACTTCCGCCCCGTGTTGCCTGGAGCGGAATTGTATCCAGCGAAACCGTATCAGCACCGAGGACCAAGCGATATCGCATCAGCGACTGTCGCGGTTGAACGAGCTCGGTTTTGCGGGCACCGAGCGGAGGACGGTGCGACGGGTAACTGTCCAGTACGACCGAAATGGGCACCGCCCCGCGAGAGCTGAAGACGTAGCTCGTCCGCTGAGCCCTCACAGATGTCGTATCGACCGTGGCCGTACTAGTTAGTGTCTGTTTAGTACTATTTGTGGATGGTGCTGGTACCACGCGCGACGGCGCAGCCGGAGATGTGGATGAACGATCCACTGTAGGCTGCTGACTGACCGTATCCGGGCGGGCAGAGGAAGGTGGACGTTTGGTGACGTCCCGAAACAGCATTGGCGTGACGACGATGACAATGGCCGTCAGCAGGAGCGCAAGGAGAAAACGCTTGTCCATAAGATAGGAGAGCCTGACGAGCACATGGCTCGATCAGGGCACCGGATCGTAGCCGCCGGAACGGAATGGGTGACACCGCCCGATGCGGCGGAGTGCAAGCCAACTTCCGCGCCATGCTCCGTGGCGCTCAAGCGCTTCGATAGCATAGGCGGAACAACTCGGATAATAACGGCATGCGGCCGGCAACAGGGGACTGAGGGTCACCTGATAGCCCCGTACCATGAGAATGAAGAGGTGTCGGATCATGCGTCGGATCCCGGTGGAGAGCTCTGCCGGGCTGGATCATGAACAGTGGTGACTTCAGCAGAATTCCAACGCGTCAATTGTACCAGCGCACGATCCACGTCCATCGTGAGAGCTTCGAAGGTTGCCGAATAGGCTTCCGGACGGATACGCAGCACTACGTCAGCAGAAACATCCGCCGGAAGCAGACGCTGTCGAGTCAGCTCACGTAGCTGGCGCTTGAGACGATTGCGCTTCACGGCAGACTGCTTGAATCGAGGCACGATGAGCCCGACTCGCATGCATTTACCCTGTGAACGTGCGAGAGGGGAAGCCACAACCCGGACCTCGAGATACGTGGTCCGGATG
>JALYXJ010000028.1 GCA_030947165.1 Gemmatimonadota bacterium | reverse complement strand
CCGCGGCCGCGGCGACCTTCATGTTGAACCCGGGGTAGTCGATCAGTACGACCAACGCGACGCGTCCACTGCGAATGCGACTCTTGAGCTCTCGCAGCAACTTCCAGTGCTTCGGCACGTGCTTGAGCACCTCGACGAATCCCATCACCGCCAGGCTTTCGGCGTGCTCGATGAGCGTCACGCCGGCGGCGCGCATCTCGTCGCCGCCGATGCCGGTCAGTGCGAACGGCGCTCCTCCGGCGGTCAGCGCGCGAGCGACGCCAGCCGCATGCAGGTCTCCGGATGCTTCGCCGGCCACGAACATGATCTCACGCACGGGCCGGCTGCGGCTTGGCCCGGGCGAGGGCCCGCAGCGACTGCGTGATGTCATGCTCGATCTGGAGGGCGACGGCCAGCGCGTCGCGTCCTTCCCCGCCCGTCACGGCGATCGGCGTCTCGCCGCGGACGGCCGAGAGGAAGCTCTCGAACTCGAGTCGCAGCGGTTCTCCTTCCTCGGCCTCGAGCGGAATGCGCTCGACCACCTGCTCGAGGGCGATCGGCGCCGTGGCGAGCTCGGCCAGATTCACGTCGCCGCGCAGGCGGAGGTACTCACCCGTGCCGGCGGCGAGGTCGAGCGAGAGGTATCCGCTGCGCTGGAAGATGCGCACCTTGCGCATGCGGTCGCGCGACATGCGGCTGGCCGTGATGTTCGCCACGGCGCCGGAGTCGAAGGCGAGCCTCGCGTTCGCCATGTCCACGAACGGCGTGATCACCGGTATCCCGACCGCGACGACCGACGACGCCTTGCTGCGCACGAGCGTGTGCACGAGGTCGATGTCGTGGATCATCAGGTCGAGCACCACGGCGACGTCCGAGCCGCGGGGATTGAACGGCGCCAGTCGGTTGCTCTCGATGAACAGCGGCGCGTTCACATACGGCAGCGCGGCGCGAATGGCGCGGTTGAAGCGCTCCACGTGCCCGGTCTGGATCAGCGCCCCGTGCTTCTTCGCCAGTCGCAGTATCGCGTCGGCCTGCTCGAGTGTCGTCGCGATCGGCTTTTCGATGAGCGCGTGGATGCCGCGGGCCAGGACCTGCTGCGCCACTTCGAAGTGTGCCGGCGTGGGGACGACGATCGTGACCGCATCCACCACCTCCAGCAGCGCGTCCAGGCTGTCGAACGCGCGCACGCCGAGCTCCGTGGCCACCTGCGCCGCGCGTTCCGCCCTCGACTCGTAGAAGCCCGCGAAGTCGGGCCCCTGCATGTCGCGCAGGATGCGGATGTGGTGCTGCCCCAGTCCACCGGCGCCGATCACGCCGGTGCGGACCGGCGCGCTCAGACGACGACTCCGCGCCCGCTCTCCTCGACGAAGCGAAGCAGCTCGAGCACCTCGGGATAGGGCTGCAGCTCCGCGGCGGCGCGCTCCTTCGCCTGCGTCACGTTGAGCTCCGACCGAAAGAAGATGCGATAGGCCCGCTTGAGCTCGCGCACCACCTCTTCGGGAAAGTTGTTGCGCTGGAGACCGACGCTGTTCAGCCCGTAGAGCTTGATCGGATTTCCCACCGCCTTCACGTATGGCGGCACGTCCTGCGAGATGCGCGAGCAGCCGCCCACGAAGGAGTACTGGCCGATCTTCACGAACTGGTGCGCCGCGCTCTGGCCGGCGATGATCGCCTTGTCGCCGACCGTCACGTGTCCCGCGAGCTGAACGCTGTTCACAAGGATCACGCCGTCGCCGACATGGCAGTCGTGCGCCAGGTGCACGTACGACATGATGAAGCTGTTCTTGCCGACGGTGGTCTTGAACGAGTGCGTGGTGCCGCGATTGATCGTGGTGTACTCGCGGATCGTCGTGCCGTCGCCGATCTCCACCGTCGTGTGCTCGCCCTTGAACTTGAGGTCCTGGGGATCGCCGCCGAGCACCGTGCCGATGCCGACCTTCACGTTCGTGCCGAGAATCACGTTGCGCTCGAGCGTCGCTCGCGCCGCGATCACTGAGCCGTCGCCGACGGTGCACCCCTCCCCCACGATCGCCCACGGGCCGATCTCGACGCCCGCCCCGATCTGCGCGTCGGGACTGACAATCGCCGACGGGTGGATGCGCGCGCTCACTTGTCGCGCACCATCGCGCCCATCTCCGCCTCGCACACTACCTCGCCGTCCACCTTTGCCACGCCGTGCATCTTGGCCATCGTCCCACGCACCTGCAGCAGCTCGAGCTCGAAGCGAATCTGATCGCCCGGCTTCACCGGGCGCCGCCACTTCACGTTGTTGAGCGAGGTGAAGTACACGACCTTGTTGCCCGGGTCGGTGATGCCACCCATGAGGAGCATGCCCCCCACCTGGGCCATCGCCTCCACGATGAGCACCCCCGGCATGATGGGATGTCCGGGGAAATGGCCCTGGAAGAACGGCTCGTTGATCGTGACGTTCTTGATCCCCACGATCCGCTTCTGCGGCTCGATCTCGAGCACTCTGTCGACGAGCAGGAACGGATAGCGATGGGGCAGCACCTTCATGATTTCTTCGATTCCGAGCACCTGACTCTCCTGAGCCATCGACGCCTGCAGCGCGCGCACGAACAACACGGTGCCGCGATGACTGGGTTTGTGCGCGACGATGCGGGCCTGAAGGCGCACACCGGCGAGCGCGAGATCACCTACGCAGTCCATCATCTTATGTCGTACGAACTCGTCCGGCGAGCGCAACATGTTCTCCACGACCCCGGTCTCGTCCAGAACCACCGCATTCTGGGTTGATGCGCCCTTAATCAAGCCGCGCGCCCGGAGCGGCTCCACTTCGTGCACGAATCCGAAGGTTCGGGCAAAGGCGAGCTCGCGGGCAAAGAAGGCCGAGGTCAGCTTGCCGCCGAACGTCTGGCGACCAATCAGCGAGTGCGGAAAGTCGATCGAGACCTCGAGCTCGAGGCCGGCAGCGGGAACTGCCTCATAGACCGACTCGCCGTCGGTGATTCGAACGGGACTCGTCAGCCGGCCGACGCGGACGCACCCGCTCTGCTCCCGCGACCCAGCCGCCTGCAGCGCCTCGAAGAATGGCCCCGCGCTGCCGTCCATGATCGGCGGTTCGGGGCCGTCGAGCGAGATCACCAAATCGTCGATCTCCAGCGCCTGCACCGCCGCCAGCACGTGCTCCACCGTGTGCACCGCGTTCGGCTCTGCCCCCAACTGGGTGCGCCGCTCGCTGAGCACCGCCTGATCGGCCCGCGCCGGGATCGGAGCGGCGCCGGGCAGGTCTCGCCGATGGAACACCACGCCGCTGCCCGCCGGTGCCGGATGGAACTCGAGGCTGCACTGCACGCCGAGGTGCAGGCCGACCCCCGCCACCGTGGCTCGCCGAGCGACCGTGCACCGCATCAGCCCTGCCCTCCCTTCTTGTCGGCGTTTGCCGAGAGGAGCCGCTCGAGCCCACGGATCAGCGACGGCAGCTTGAACAACGCCGCCTGCGCGCGCAGCGCCTCGCGATGCGGCCGGGCGGGGTAGCCCGACCACGTTTCGCCGGCAGGAATGTCACCGAACACGCCGGCCTGCGCTGCCAGGCGCGCGCCGGCGCCGATCGTATGATGCCCGGAGATGCCGACCTGTCCGGCGAGAATGCACCCGTCTTCCACCCGCACCGATCCGGCGATCCCGACCTGCGCCATGATCAGGCACAGCTTCCCGACTCGGACATTGTGCGCGATGTGCACCAGATTGTCGATCTTCGTGCCGGCGCCGATTACCGTATCGTCGATACTGCCGCGGTCGATCGTCGTGTTCGCGCCGATTTCGACGTCCGACTCCACGATGCAGCGTCCCACGTGCGGGATCTTCTCGTGCGCACCGCCGCGGAACACGTAGCCGAAGCCGTCCGAGCCCAACCGGACCCCCGAGTGGACGCGAACGCGCTCGGAAAGGACCGCGCCGGGATAGAGCGTGACGCCGTGGAAGATCCGGCTGTCGTCGCCAACGACGACGCCGGCGCCGATTTCCGCGCCGGCGTCGATGCGCACGCGGTGGCCGAGCCGCGCCCCCGCCCCGATCACCACGTAGGGCCCGACCGACACGTCGTCCCCGAGCTCGACGCCACGACCGATCACGGCCGTGGCATGGATGCCGGGCGCGTGCGTTTCCGCCGGATAGAGCCTCGCGAGCAGCGAGAGCAGCGCGTCGTGCGGCTTGGCCACCACGATGCGAGCGCGGACGCGGGCGGGAAGCTCGGCGAGCTCCGGCGCTACCAGTGCCACCCCCGCGCCGGTCTCGGCAAAGAGCGGCGCATACCTGGCCGTGGCGAGAAAGGTCAGGTGGTGCGACTCGGCACGGTCGAGCGGGGCGACGCCGGTGACCACCGCGTCCGCATCGCCGTGCAGGACGCCTCCCACGGCCTGTGCAACGGCCGCGGCGGTGAGGGCGCGCG
>JALYXJ010000484.1 GCA_030947165.1 Gemmatimonadota bacterium | reverse complement strand
CCGACGAGCAGCGCTCACAGCTCCGGGCGCGGCTCGGCAGCGATTCGGCGTTCCAGACGCTGCTCGCGTTCGCCGACAAGCCATAGGCGCGAAGACCAGGCGTCTCAGATCGCCTTGAACTCCTCGAACGGCTGTCGGCAGTTGCGGCACCAGCACACGGACTTGCACGCGGTCGAGCCGAACTCGCTGCGCAGCTCCGTCTCGTAGGACTCGCAGTACGGACACTGCACCGCCTGCCGGGCGCGCAGGAGCTGCACGAGCCCGCCGCGCTCGGCGCGGCCCGGTGGGGCAATGCCATACGCCTTGAGCTTCGCAAGCGCCGCGGGAGCGATCCAATCCGTCGTCCACGCTGGTGCGTAGGTGGTGCGCACGGTCACGGACGACATGCCGTGCTGCTCGAGCGCGGCAACGATGTCCTGCTCGATCACCTGGATGGCAGGACATCCGGAATAGGTCGGCGTCACCGTCACGGTGACGGCGCCAGCGTCATCCACCTCGAGATCCCGCACGATCCCGAGCTCGCAGACGCTGAGGACCGGGACTTCGGGATCCATCACGCCGTCGAGGACCGCCAGCAGCTCCTCGCGCGTCGCGCGCGGAGGCAGGCGTGACGCTACCACGTTGCCCCCGGGTGGGAGCGTGCGATGATCTGCATCTCGGCGAGCATGTGGCCGAGAAACTCCGTGTGCGCGCCCAGGCGTCCGCCGCGCGTGCTCGCGGCGCGCGGGGCGGCGTGCGGCAGCGTCAGCGTGGCGCGCTCGACCACCTCGCGTACGAGCGCCTCCCACTTCGGCGCGAGCGCGGCGAGATCGGGCGCCACACCGGTCACTTGCAGCTCGCGGTCGATTGCATCGGCGGCGAACAGCTCGGGGGTGAACCGCCAGAGGTCGTCGAGCGCTTTCTGCACGCGCCGGTGGCTCTCGTCGGTGCCGTCACCAAGCTTGAGCATCCACTCGCCGCTGTGGCGCACGTGGTACTTCGCTTCCTTGAGCGACTTGGCGGCGATGGCGGCGATGCTCGCGTTCGTGCTCGTGGCGAGCGCGTCGAGCAGCACGACGGCGTACACGTCGAACAGGAACTGGCGTGCGGTCGTGTAGGCGAAATCGCCCTTTGGCAGCTCGACGAGCTGACAGTTGCGAAACTCGACGGCTTCGCGGAAATACGCGAGCGCGTCCTCGTCCCGGCCCTTCCCTTCCACCTCGCCGGCGAGACGCAGGAACATCGTCGCCTGGCCGAGCAGGTCGAGCGCGACGTTGGAGAGGGCGATGTCCTCCTCGAGGATCGGCCCATGACCACACCACTCGCTCAACCGGTGCCCCAGCACGAGCCGATCGTCACCGAGCCGCAGCAGATACTCGAACAGCGCGTTCGGCTTCTGCGGTGTCGCGGGAACGACCGACGGCGATGGTGACGCGGCTCCGCCGGTCATACGCCGCGCACGCCGCGCGGGACCTTGTAGAACTGCGGATGCCGGTACGCCTTGTCCGCCCCCGGATCGAAGAACGGTCCGGCTTCGCCGGGCGACGACGCGGTGATGGCGCCGCTCGGAATGACCCACAGCGAGATCACTCCGCCGCGACGAGCGTAGACGTCGCGCGCGTTCTGCATCGCCTGTTCCGCATCCACGGCGTGGAGCGACCCCGCGTGCTCGTGCGGGGCGCCCTGCTCGCTCTGGGTAAACACCTCCCAGACCGGCCACTGGCCGTCTCCAGTGATCGTCTCCGCCTGCTCGCCGACGATGCGCTGATCGTTCACGGTGCTCGCCACGCGCTACGCCGCCTCGGACGCCTGCTTGGCGCGCTGCTTGGCGGCGTAGGCGCTCGCGGCGTCGCGCACCCAGGCGCCGTCGTCGTGCGCCTTGCGGCGTGCGTCGAGCCGTTCCCTGTTGCACGGCCCATTGCCGCGGATCACCTGATTGAACTCTTCCCAGTCGATCGCGCCGAACTTCCAGTTTTCCCTCTCGGCATCGTAGACGAGGTCCCGGTCGGGAAGAGTGAGGTTCACGGCGGCCGCCTGCGGCACGGTGAGGTTCACGAAGCGCTGGCGCAGCTCGTCGTTCGTCTTCCGCTTCACCTTCCAGCGAATCAGCTCCGCCGTGTTGGGCGAATCGGTGTCACTGGGGCCGAACATCATCAGCGACGGCCACCACCAGCGATTGACCGCGTCCTGGATCATCGCCTTTTGTGCCGGCGTCCCGTTCGCGAGCGTGGCAACGATGTCGTAGCCCTGTCGCTTGTGGAAGTTCTCTTCCTTGCACACGCGGATCATCGCCCGGGCATACGGTCCGTACGAGGCCTTGGCGAGTATCGTCTGGTTGACGATGGCCGCGCCATCCACGAACCACCCGATCACGCCCATGTCGGCCCACGACAGCGTCGGGTAGTTGAAGATGCTCGAGTACTTGGCGGTCCCGTCGAGCAGCTGCTGGATCAGCTCGGAGCGGTCGACGCCGAGCGTCTCCGTGCCGCAGTAGATATAGAGCCCGTGGCCGGCCTCGTCCTGCACCTTGGCGATGAGCGAGATCTTCCGCCGCAGCGAGGGAGCGCGGGTGATCCAGTTGCCTTCGGGGAGCATGCCCACGATCTCCGAGTGGGCGTGCTGCGACATCATGCGGATGAGCTGCCGGCGATACCGCTCGGGCATCCAATCCTTCGGCTCGATGCTTTCCCCGGCGGCGATGCGCGCCTCGAAGGCAGCGACCTTGGCCGGATCGTCGGGCGGAGCGGCGGTGGTGCGAGTCTGGGTCATGATCGGATGTCCCGGTTCGGGCTCTGCTTCAGGACGCTGAGCGCTGAAGGCCTTGCCGGCCAACGGTTTGGCTCACTCCGTTGAATCTACACCAGAGACGGTCGAGCGGACAATCGACGCCCGCTTGTCCAGCCATCTATACTTGCTTCAATGCTTACGCGACCGGCAACTCCTGGCACCGCTGTAGCGGGCGGCGACGTCACCGTCACGATCGCCGACGGGATCGGCACCATCCGATTCGGGCACCCGAAGGGCAATTCGCTGCCGGGAGTGCTCCTGCAGCGGCTTGCCGAGGCGATCACGTGGGTGGGCAAGGACCCTGCCGCCCGCGTCATCGTCCTGCGCAGCGAGGGAACCGGCCCGTTCTGCGCCGGCGCCTCGTTCGACGAGCTGGTGAGCATCAGCGACGCCGCCGAAGGCGAGGAGTTCTTCAGCGGCTTCGCCAAGGTGATCCTCGCGATGATCCGCGCGCCCAAGTTCGTGCTCGTGCGTGTCCATGGTCGCACAGCCGGCGGCGG
>JALYXJ010000456.1 GCA_030947165.1 Gemmatimonadota bacterium | reverse complement strand
AATGACCAGAAGAGGATTCCCATCGTCGCGAGCATGGCGAAGCGCGCACCGCGGCCGCGCTCGTTGGCCATCGCGCGAGCGCGGGCCGTGAGCCACTTGGGCAGCAGCAGGAGTCCGAGCGACGGATCCGGCCGCGCCGCAACCTCAGGCATCCAGCACCTCGACCAGCTCGCGCGCCGCATTCTCGCCGGTGAGACGAAGGAAGATCTGCTCCAGGCCCTGCGTGCCGGCGTCGGCGCTGAGGCGGAGCTCCGCCATGGTGCCGCAGGCGCGGATGGTGCCCTTCGCGATGATCGCCACGCGATCGCACAGTGTCTCCGCGACCTCGAGCGTGTGCGTGCTCATCATGATGGTGTGTCCGCGATGGGTGTACTCGCGGAACAGATCCTTGAGGATCTTCGCCGCCTTGGGATCGAGGCCAACCATCGGCTCGTCCACCACGATCACGTCGGGGCGGTGGTCGAATGCGCTGGAGATGATGAGCTTCTGCCGCATGCCGTGGCTGTAGCTCTCCACCAACTCGTCGCGCCACTCCTCGAGGTCGAACAGCGCCAGCAGCTCGCGTGCGCGGTGCTCCACGTCGGCGCCCTCCTGGTCGTACAGGCCGGCAACGAAGCGCAGGAACTCCGCGCCCGTGAGCTTCTCATAAATGAACGGACGGTCCGGGATGAAGCCGAGCTTCATCTTCGCGCCAATCGGGTCGGCCTGGATGTCCACGCCGGCGATGGAGATCTCGCCGGCTGTGGGGCGGAGAATGCCGGCGATCATGCGCAGCGTCGTGGTCTTGCCGGCGCCGTTCGGGCCGAGGAAGCCGAACAGCTCCCCGCGTGGCACTTCGAGGTTGATCGCGTCCACGGCCGTGAAGCTGCCGTACCGCTTGGTGAGACGGCGAAGACTGATCATTCAGACGAGGCAGTGGCGCGGGCCGAAGCGGCGCGCCTAGTGAGCGGAGAGAACGTCGATCCGGAGGGCACCCATGAGCCGCAGGAGCTCGGCCTGCCGGCCGAGGCCACCGACGGTGAATCGCAGGTGTGAGGCATCGGCGGGGAACTGACCGAAGGTCGGATCCACCGCCACCCACCGCTCGAGGAAGACTTCCGGCCAGGCGTGGTAGTAAAACTTGCCGTCCAGAAAGGCCAATCCCGCCGCCACCCGGGCGGGTATGCCGGCCGCCCGTGCCAATGCCACGTAGAGCTGCGTGTGCTCGTTGCAATCGCCGACGCGCGCGCGCAGGGTGCCGAGGGCGCTCGGCACTCCCACGTTGATCTCCTTCCGGAGCGAGTCGTAGACCCACCGGTTGATCCGCTGGGCGACGACACGCGGCTCTGCCTCGGCGCCGCGAAGGCGGACGGCCAGCTGGATAATCTCGGGACTGCTCGATTCGAGCAGGGGCTCGGGGTCGAGGAACACCGACATCACGCTGTTCCGTGCGCCATTCGGCAGGCTCCAGGCGGCCTTCAAGGCAATTGGAGGCTCGCGGGTCACGGTCAGCGTGTCTCCGCGCAGCTTCTGCCGGTACCCCCTCACGTCGAAGCCGTTGAGATCCACGCCGGTGAGCGTGACGCGGAGCTCCTGAAGATTCTTCCGCAGCGCCTTGCTCGCGCTGATCGCCGTCGTCTCGTAGATGTCACGATCCGCCGCCACCTGCACGTTCCGGGTCGCCGCGCTGGCTTTCCAGTTCTCGAAGGCGACCTCGTATGGACGCCGCTCGAGCGTGAGGCCGAGCACCTGCGTTGCGAGCACCACACGGCCCTGCTCGTCGACCCAGCCGGTGAATCCGGATGCGCCCTGAGTGGCCGTGCTCAATCGCCACGCGCGCACGGTGTCCGGGCGTGCACCGATCCATCGTCTGGCACCGGCATCGAAGGTGCTGCTGTCGGGCAGCACGAACACGCTTTCGGCCTCCACCGCGACGTGCAGGTCGCGGGGCGCCATGCTCACCGGATCGAAGACCGGCAGCGTATATGCGCCACCGGTACGCGGGCGCTCGCCGAGCGCCACGACGAGCGGCACCAACGTTGGCAGGAGCACCGGTCCATTGAGCTTCACGCGCTGGGTGTCCACCGGCTGGCCGGCCACGCCATGTACCGTGAGCAGCAGCAGGGTGTCTCCGATGACCGTGCCAGACGCCTTGATCGGCGCGAGATCCGCGTCGACGTCGAGCAGAAAGCTGGTGAGCTTCAGTGCGCGCGTCAGATGAACTGTCGTGCGTGCGCTGGCGCGGTGCAGCTTGCCGGCGATCGGCAGGTCGGCGACGAGATAGTCCTGCACGGTGATCGAGCTGTTGGCCGTGTCGATCGTCGTCGACGCGAAGCCGATCTGATGGTCGTGCTGAAGGACGGCGAAGTAAGTCGCGCCCGGCGTGACGCGCATTCCCGCCTCGAGGAGCCGCTCCGCCTTCGGCTGGAAGATCTCGCGTCGCACCAGCACGCCGAGCCCCGCCATCCAGAGGGCCAGCACGCCCACGGCGATCAGCACGCGCTTGCCGGGACGGCGCATCAATCGGCGCTCCGCGCGATCGCGTGCTCCAGTGCGCTGGCCTCGTCGGCAGTTTCCGCCACGAGCGTGACGTTCTTCGGGAAGCTGGACATGCGAATATGACGAACCAGCTCGTCGGCCATCACCTCGGCGCTCACCTCGAGCTCCAGGTTGCCCGCGCCGAGCCCCAGGGGCGGAACCGCCACGTCGGCCAGCTGCCAGTCGCGCGCGCGCTCGAGGGCACTGCGGAAAGCCCGCCGCACGCCGTCGCGGCTCACGCCCTCGGTGGGGCTGCTCACGATCGCGTGCACGAGCAGCTCCACGGGGAGCCCGCCAGCGGCCGTCACGACCGCCGAGCCAACCGGCAGCGGCTCCGACACCCTCAGTTTGTCGAGGAGCGTGGGGCCGCCGGCGAGCTCCAGGCGTCGGAGCAGGGGAGTGGTAGCGCCGAGCGTCGCGGTGGCGGGCCGGATGATCGCGTTCCCGGAGTAGAACGCGAGGTCCTCCACACGCACCTCGATCACCTGCGCTGGACCTCTCGTGCCCGCTGGTAAGCCAGCGCGGCGTCAGTCGGCCGCTTCAGCCGATCAAGCACGACGCCGATCGCCTTGAGCGCGCGATGGTGCGACGGGTCGAGGCTGGCCGCGGTCTGATACGAGCTCAATGCGGCCGGCAGGTCATCGATGCTGTTGTAGGCCTCGCCGAGGTAGTAGTGCGCGGCGACCCGGCTCGGGTCGCTCGTGGCGGCTGCACGCAGGGGCTCGATCGCTTCACGCCACCGAGCGCGCTTGCAGAACAGCACACCGAGCTGGAGCTGCACGTCGGCGCTGTCCGGTTCCGCGCGGATCGCCCGGCGGAGGTCCGCCTCGGCAGGGTCGAACCGACCGCGGGCCGTCTGCAGCGCGGCGCGTGCGCAGAGGACCGGCACGTCGTCAGGCGAGACGTCGAGCGCGCGACCCAGCTCGAGGAGTGCGCCATCCACGTCGTTGCGCGAGCCGAGGAGCTCCGCGAGGGCGGCGCGTGCACGCACGTGCCGGGGCTCGCGCGCCACGAGCGCACGCAACGTGGTCAAGGCGGCGGCCTGCTCGCCCGCGGCGAGGAAGTCGCGCGCTTGCTGGAGTGCGTCGGGCGGTGCGGGTCGCTCGTCCACGGGCGCGACCGGGAGCTCGAGCTCGGGGGCCGGCGCGGCAAACGTCCCGGCGCCGCCGGGCGACGCGACGTGCGTTGAGGGGATCGGGGTATCGGCGTCATTGGTGGCGCCGACAGAATTGGGGTGCGTCATGCTACGGTTCATCTCCATCGTGAGCTACTCAGGCGAGCGCGAGCGTCGTCTCGCTGTTGATCCACTCCAGATACTTCGCGTTCCCAGCTGTGACCGGCATGGCGAGCAGCTCGGGCACCTTGTACGGATGCAGCTCCTCGAAGGCGAGCTTGAGCGTTTCCAGCCGTGCCGATCGGGTCTTCAGCAGAACGACCGCCTCCTGCTCGTCGGCGATCTTGCCCTGCCAACGGTAGAGCGAGCGGGCGCCGGGCAGCACCGACCCGCAGGCAATCAGCCGTCGCTCGAGCAGCGTCTGCACGAGCTTCACCGCCTCCTCAGCGGAGGCGAGCGTCGTCATGATCACGATGGCGTCGGTGTGCGGCATGTCTGACGATGGGGTCGCGATTTGGTAGAAGGGCGAGCGGGAAGGCCGCATCTCGCGGGCCGCGTCGGCGTAATCTAATGCTCGGGAGCCGTGACTTGTCTCCCCCCGGTCCTGAAGCGAGCTTACCCTGGTTATGGCAGAAGACGCATTGATCGTCCGTGGCGCGCGTGAGCACAACCTCCGCAACGTGGACGTCACCATCCCCCGAGACCGGCTCACGGTCATCACGGGGCTCTCGGGCTCGGGCAAGTCGTCCCTCGCCTTCGACACGATCTATGCCGAAGGACAGCGGCGATATGTCGAGTCGTTGAGCGCGTACGCGCGCCAGTTCCTCGGGCTGATGGAGAAGCCCGACGTGGACGCGATCGAGGGCCTCTCGCCTGCCATCTCGATCGAGCAGAAGACAGCCGGTCACAATCCGCGCTCCACCGTGGGCACGGTGACGGAGATCTACGACTACCTCCGGCTGCTGTACGCGCGTGCCGGCACCCCCCATTGTCCCAACTGCGGGCGGTCGGTGCAACGCCAGAGTCCCGCGCAGATCGCGGAGACCGTGCTCGGCTGGAAGGACGGCACGAAGATCGAGGTCCGCGCGCCGCTGGTGCAGGGACGCAAGGGAGAGTTTCGCGAGCTGTTCGAGTCCGTGCGCAAGCAGGGCTTCATCCGCGCGTATGTGGACGGCGCCCTCGTCGAGGTCGCGGATCCGCCCAAGCTCAACCGCCGCCAGAATCACAGCATCTCCGTCGTGGTGGATCGCCTGGCCGTTCGCGCCGACGATCGCGGGCGGCTGACCGACTCGGTGGAGACGGCGCTCAAGCTGGCCGAAGGGCTCGTCGAGGTCTTCAACGCCGACACGGAGCACGTGGAGACCTTCTCCGAGAAATACGGCTGCCCAACCTGCGGTATCTCGATGCCCGAGCTCGAGCCGCGACACTTCTCCTTCAACTCGCCCTTCGGCGCGTGCGCCACCTGTGGCGGACTGGGCACCCGGCGGCGCGTGAGCGAGGAGCTCGTCCTGGGCGATGCGCGCATCTCGATCCTCGAAGGCGTCGTGCTGCCGTGGGGCGAACCGACCGGCTACCTCCGGAAGGTGGTGCTGCCCACGCTCGCTCGGCAGTTCAAGTTCGACCTCAACACGCCGTGGGGCGAGCTGTCGCAGTCCGTCCGCGACTGCCTGCTGCACGGTGACGGCAGCGCCGTGGCGGGCAAGAAGAAGAAGGCGTCCGACGGTACGTGGGAGGGGATCATCGCCAACGTCGAGCGGCGCTACGAGGAGAGCGACTCCGACATGGTTCGGATGGAGCTCGAGGCGTACATGCTGGCCGTCCCCTGCTCGGACTGCCATGGGCAGCGGCTCAAGCCTGAGTCGCTGGCCGTCACCATCCACGGGAAAAACATCGGGGCGGTGACCGAGTTGGCCATCACCGAATCGCTCTCGTTCTTCGAGAACATCCCCATCCGCGCCGAAGGCCGCGTCGCTGGGCTCGACGCCGAGATTGCCAGCCCGATCCTCAAGGAAGTGCGCGAGCGGCTGCGCTTCCTGGTGGACGTGGGTCTCGATTATCTCACGCTCGGACGCAGCGCCGAATCCCTCTCCGGCGGCGAGGCGCAGCGCATCCGTCTGGCGACGCAGATCGGCTCGCGACTGGTGGGCGTGCTGTACATCCTCGACGAGCCGTCGATCGGCCTGCACCAGCGCGACAACGCTCGCCTGCTCGCCACGCTCGAGCAGCTGCGCGACCTCGGCAACACCGTCATCGTCGTCGAGCACGACGAGGAGACGATGCGCGCTGCCGATCACGTGATCGACATGGGGCCCGGCGCCGGCAAGCACGGTGGCGAAGTCATCGCGAGCGGCACCGTCGACGAGATCATTCGCAACCCGCGCTCGCTCACCGGCAAGTTCCTGAGCGGCGAGAGCGAGATCTCATTGCCTTCGCATCGGCGATCGCCCGACGAAAAGAAGGCGATTCGCATCTTCAACGCGCGCGAGCACAACCTGCGCAACGTGAACGCGGAGATCCCGCTCGGCCTGTTCGTCGCCGTCACCGGCGTGTCGGGGTCGGGGAAGTCGACGCTCATCGAGGACATCCTGCACCAGTCGCTCGCGCGACACTTCTATCGGGCGCGCGTGATACCGGGCGCACACGATCGCATCACCGGCCTCGAGCACATCGACAAGGTGATCGACATCGATCAGAGCCCGATCGGCCGGACGCCGCGCTCCAATCCCGCCACGTACACGGGACTGTTCACCCCCATCCGCGAGCTGTTCGCCGAGCTGCCCGAGGCGAAGATCCGCGGCTACGGGCCCGGTCGCTTTTCCTTCAACGTGAAGGGCGGCCGCTGCGAAGCCTGCCAGGGTGATGGACTCGTGAAGATCGAGATGCACTTCCTGCCGGACGTGTACGTCCCGTGCGAGGTGTGCAAGGGCAAGCGCTACAACCGTGAGACCCTCGAGGTCCGCTTCCGCGGCCAGAGCATCGCGGACGTGCTCGAGATGACCGTGGAGGACGCGCTCGCGTTCTTCGAGAACCAGCCGCGCGTGCGGCAGAAGCTCGAGACGCTGAACGACGTCGGCCTCGGCTACATCCATCTCGGGCAGAGCGCCACGACCCTGTCGGGAGGCGAGGCGCAGCGCATCAAGCTCGCGACCGAGCTGTCGAAACGCGACACCGGGCGCACCTTCTACATCCTCGACGAGCCGACCACCGGCCTGCACTTCGAGGACGTGCGCGTGTTGCTGCACGTGCTGCATCGGCTGGTCGACCGCGGGAACACCGTGCTCGTGATCGAGCACAACCTCGACGTCATCAAGACGGCGGACTGGATCATCGATCTCGGTCCCGAGGGCGGCACGCGCGGCGGGACGATCGTCGCCGCCGGCACCCCCGAGGACGTCGTGCGCGTGGAGGCGAGCCATACGGGGCGCTATCTCAAGTCGATGCTCAACAAAAAGAAGCCGGAGCAGCGGCGGAAGGCCGGATAATGGTCAGCCTGCTCGACATCATCGGCCCGGTCATGGTGGGGCCGTCGTCGTCGCACACGGCCGGAGCCTGCCGGATCGGGCTCCTCGCGCGATGCCTCGTTGGAGGCACGCCGGAGCGCGCGCGCATCGAGCTGCATGGCTCCTTCGCACGCACCGGTGAGGGCCACGGCACGGACAAGGCGATCGTCGGCGGCCTCATGGGCTTTCGCCCCGACGACGAACGGCTCCGCACGGCGCTGGAGATCGCCGAGAAGGAGCAACTCGACTACCGGTTCGAGAAGACGACGCTGGCCGACGACGCGCACCCCAACACGGTGCGCCTCACCGTCGAGCGGGGCGATCGCAGCGCGGTGATGACCGGCTCGTCGCTCGGCGCCGGCCGAGTGCTCGTCACCGAGATCGACGGATATCCGGTGGAGGTCACGGGGAACTACCACACCATCGTGCTCGTGGCCGAGGACGTGAAAGGCTCGGTCGCGCGCATTGCGACAATCCTCGCCGAGCACAGCCTGAACATCGCCACGCTCCGGCTCACGCGGAAAGCGCGCGGCGGCGACGCGTTCATGGTGATCGAGATCGACGACGTGCCGGGTGAGGAGGTGCGCGACGAGATCAGACGGCTGCCCTGGGTCCGCTGGGCATTCCGGCTCGACAAGGTGAGTGCCTGATGTACAAGTCGCTCGCCGACGCCATCCGCGACGCGGAAGCGCAGCGCATCCCGCTCGCACGTCTGGCGCTCGAGACGGAAGCGAGGGATCAAGGGCGGACGGTGGAGGACATCCGCTCCGCGCTCCATCGCGCGCTCGTCGTCATGCGCAGTGCGGTGGGCCAGGGGATGACGGGCGACCTCTATTCCGCTTCCGGGCTCGTGGGAGGCGACGCGGCCAAGCTGCGCACCGGCCCCGCTGGTCCGCTCGCCGGCACACCATTCCGCGACATCCTCGCCCGCGCGCTGGCCGTGCAGGAAGTCAACGCGGCGATGGGAGTGATCGTGGCCGCCCCCACGGCCGGCGGCGCGGGGGTGCTTCCGGCTGTGCTCACCGGCCTCGCCCACGCGCGCAACATCGGCGACGACGAGGTGGTGAGCGCGCTGGCGGTGGCTGGGCTGATCGGCGCAGTGATCGCGGAGCGGGCTTCGCTTTCCGGGGCGGAGGGCGGATGTCAGGCCGAGACCGGCTCGGCCGCAGCGATGGCGGCGGGCGCCGCCACGGAGATGCTCGGCGGGACGCCGGCACAGGTGGGCCACGCCACCGCGCTGGCCATGCAGGGCACGCTGGGGCTGGTGTGCGACCCGCTGGGTGGGCTGGTCGAGCTGCCGTGTGTCTTCCGCAATGCGACAGGGTCTGCCATCGCGCTCACCGGAATCGAGCTCGCCATGGCCGGCGTCGAGTTCAAGATTCCGGTCGACGAGGTGATCGACGTGATGGGGCAGATCGGCCGGGAGATGGACGTGCGCTACCGCGAGACCGCGGGCGGCGGGCTGGCCGCCACGCCGACCGGACGTCGGCTCGCCAAGGAGCGACTGGTGCAAATCAAACGTGCGTGAGGGGTCAGCTCGCAGGAGCGTAGCGAGTGTGGGTGCCCTCTGGGCAATCTACTTTCATTGCTCGCCGGCAAGCTTCGCAGCTCGGAGAATAGATCCCGACACTCGCTCGCTGCGCTCGTTCCTGCGGGATGACAACGAGCCGCACGGCTTGTTCTCACCTTCCCCAGCACCGTCCGCATCCATACCTTGCCAGATCGCCCGCGCCGCTCGCTGAAACGAGCTGAGCGCGAATCCCGTAAGGAAGGGCAACCAGTTCGCCAGGTGTGCCGAATGCTCACGAAAGACGACATCGAGAGCTTCATCGTCCGACTCGCCGCCACGGGCGCGACCTACTCGGAGGTCGAGCCGGGATTCTGGATCGTGCGCCCGAGCCCCGACAGCGACCTCTCGGTCGCCGTGAACTTCTCGCCTCCTGTCGTGCTGCTGCGCGTCGACGTGATGAGTCTCCCCAAGGACGACGCGCAGACCGCGAATCTCACCCGCCGGCTGCTCGAGCTCAATGCGTCCGATCTGCTGCACGGATCGTACGGCCTGCAGGACGAGCAGATCGTCCTCACCGAGGCCCTCGAGCTGTCGGCCCTCGACTTCGAGGAATTTCTCGCGAGCTACGAGAGCATGACGCTCGCGCTCGCGTCGCACCTCCGCGAGCTCGGCTCGTTCCGCGAGGCACGCTGATCCCATGGGCATCTTCGATCGTTTCTCCGCGCTCCTGAAGTCGAACATCAACGATCTCATCTCGCGGGCCGAAGA
>JALYXJ010000417.1 GCA_030947165.1 Gemmatimonadota bacterium | reverse complement strand
GTGGAGCGCACGCCGCTCGTGCGCTCCGACGCGCTCTCGATCAAGCTCGGCGCCGAAGTGTACCTCAAGTGCGAGAACAGGCAGCGCACCGGCTCGTTCAAGCTGCGCGGTGCCACCAACGCGCTCGCGTCGCTCTCGGCGCGGGCGCGGACGCGCGGCGTGGTGGCATCGTCGGCGGGGAATCACGGCCTCGGCATCGCCTACGCGGCGCGCGCCCTGGGCATTCGCGCCAGGATCTTCGTCCCGCGCACGGCGCCCGACGTCAAGCGCGACGGCATCGTGGCGCTCGGCGCGGAAGTCGACGCGACGTACGAGAGCTACGACGACGCGCATCTCGCGGCCGAATCCTACGCGGCACAGCGCGGGATGAAGTTCGTGAACCCGTGCGCCGGCGAGCCGCTGCTGGCGGGCCAGGGCACCGTGGCACTCGAAATCCTCGAGGAGCTGCCCGGCGTGCTCGCGCTCGTGGTGCCCGTGGGCGGCGGTGGACTGGTGGGCGGCATCGCGGCTCTCACGCGGGCCGTCGCCCCGGCGGTGCGCATCGTCGGTGCGCAGAGCGAGCGCACGAACGCCATGGCGGCGTCGCTCTCGGCGGGCCGCCGCGTGGACGTGCCGGTGCCACCGACGCTTGCCGACGGCCTCGCCGGCCAGATCGACGACGAAGGCTTTGCCATCGGCCGCTTCGCGCTCGACGAGATGGTGACGGTCACCGAAACAGAGATCGCCGAGGCGATCGCGTGGCTCTCGCACGAGCACGATGCGCGCGTCGAAGGCTCGGGCGCGGTCGGCGTCGCGGCCGCGCTGAACGGGCGGACGCGCTTGTCCGAGGGTCCGGTGGCAATCGTGGTGAGCGGCGGAAACATCGACGAGCGAAAATGGCGCGCGATCGTCGATGGGCCGGGCGCGGCGCCGTAGCGAATCGCGACGGCGCGCTCGATGCGAGAGCGGCGCTCGATCTGGCATCGAGCTCAGATCAAGCGCCGCGTCCAGTCGTCGGCTTGGCTCAGCCGCCCGACGGTTCGACCGGTGGTGCTACGGTCTCTCGACGTTCCGCTCCGCGCTCGCCGAGCCGGTCGCGCGCTCGCCGCCGAGGGAGTTGCCGCTCGTGCGCGCCGTGCCCTGCGACGCGCCGTTGGCCGGCGCGCCGTTGCCGGCGAGATTGACCTCACGGTCGGACTGGAAGCGCTGGGTGGTCTGGCTCTCGGAGCCCTGCTGCATGCGGGCCGCGCGATTCGCGCCGCGTGCCTCGCCGCCGCGACGGCCGATGGCGGCCATGTGCTCGCGGTTCTTGCTGACCGTCACGCCGCCCTTGCGACCGGCCGCACGCGCTTCGCTCGAGTCGAACTCGTGGGCCGTCCCCTTCTGGTGCGCGGCGCGACCGCCCTTGCTGGCGATCTCACGCTGCTTGCTCCGATCCATCGACGCGAAGCCGCGATTGCTGCGCGCACGCGCGGAGCCCGACTCCGACGCGCTATCGGTGCGACCATCGTTCTCGCCATTGGACGAGCGCGCGGATCGTCCGCTCTCGTTGGAGACTTCGCGCTGCCGTTCACGGTCGGCGGCGAAGGCACGGTCGTCACTATTCGGTCTGATCGCCATTACAACTCCTCCTGGAAGTGTTGGGCCCCTGCCCGGTGCGGCGCATTCCGCCCTTCTGGTTCGGCGTCATCAGCTTCGGCCCGTACGGGGCCGCGACACGTCGTCACTGTATCGTTGCAAACTGCGGACCCATGTGTTGGTGATTTGCAGATAACTGCGAAATTCGCTCGTGTTTCCAACGGAGCGCGTAAACGCACTCGCGAATCCTTCACGACACACTCACACGTTCCCGAGAGTTACGCCATTCTCACATTCCGACAGCGGCGATGCTCACATTCCCGACAGCGATGCCATTCTTGCACATTTTCGATCGCTGCACCGCGTGCTGTTCGCGGCCCGGCAGCATGCGCCCACCTGTGATATAACCACAATCGGCGTTCGATGCGAAGTGGACGTGGGCCGGCGCCACCTCTGGCGGTCCGGGTAGCGGAGGGGCAAAGCAAGGGCCGCGCCGAGTATATTCCCCCGCCATGTCGCTCGCCCTTCGCCTCCTTGGCACCGCCGCCTCCCGTCCCACCGTCGAGCGCAACGTCGCATCGATCGCCGTGGTGCGCGAAGGCGAGACGCTGCTGTTCGACTGCGGCGAGGGCACGCAGCGCCAGATGATGCGCTACGGCGTGTCGTTCGGCCTCGAGGACATCTTCTTCACCCACTTTCACGCCGATCACGTGATCGGGGTGATCGGGTTGATCCGCACGATGTCGCTGCAGGGTCGCACGGCCGGTCTGCGAATGTGGGGCCCGCGCGGCGCCGCCAGGACGCTCAAGCGTGCCGAGGACTTCGGGATGGACCGCCTCTCCTTTCCGCTCCAGGTGACGGAGCTCGACCCGGGCGATCGGGTGGAGCGGGCCGACTACGCGATCGTGCCGTACCCGGTGAGTCACCGTGGCGCGCGAGCTGTCGGGTATGCGCTGGTGGAGCAGGATCGGAAGGGACGATTCAACCCCGAGCTCGCGCGGGAGCTCGGAATTCCCGAGGGCCCGCTCTGGGGAGAGATCCATCGTGGAGGCGCCGTGACGCTCGCGGATGGCCATGTGATCGAGCCGTCGCTCCTGGTGGGCGCGCCGCGCCCCGGACGCACGATCGTGATCACCGGAGATACCCGTCCCTGTCAGGCGACCGTCGACGCGTCGCGCGGTGCGGACGTCCTCGTACACGAGGCGACATTCGGCGACGAGGAGGCCGAGCGCGCGGTGGAGACGGGTCACTCGACGGCGCGCGAGGCCGCGTCGGTGGCAGCCGACGCCGGCGTGGGGACGCTGCTGCTCACCCACTTCTCCGCCCGGTACTCGCGAGACGCGAGCGAGCTCGGTGTGGAGGCCAAGCAGGTGTTCGAGCGCACGCTCGTCGGCAGGGACGGGATGGAGCTGGAGATTCCGTATCGGACCTAGAGGCACTGGGTATGACACGATGCTCCTGACGTCCGCGAGAGCGCAGCGCCCGCCCTCGAGCGCAGCGAAGGGACCGAAGGACCTCTGCAGCTCCTTCGCTTCGCTCAGGACGGCATCATGAGAGGAGTGCCGAGTGCCGGGTAGTGGTACCTTGTACCTACGTCCGCGGAGCGACCGGCCGATCAACGCGCCCGACGCCGCGTCAGCGCGGTTGCGTCAGCGGATCCGGGCGGCTCACCGGCATCGACCGCTTGAACAACGCGGCGATCTCGCCGGCGTTGAGGTGGTCGAGCACCTTCTCCGGAACGAGACGCGCGGTGACGCTGCGTGCCTCAGGGCCCTGGTTGAGGATCCAGTTGTAGCGATCGAGCCGCGAGCTCCGGCCGTCGGGATGCCGGAACAGGATCATGGCGTTGCTCGAGCCAGGCGATTGCACGACGACGCTCCAGTTGGTGCCGTCGGCGGCCTTGTAGGTCTTCGTCTTCATGTCCGTGGTGCGGAAGTCAGCCGACGAGCGTCGGCGAGAGGGGCTGGCGGCCAGCGTAGCCGGAGCTCTCGTCATGCCAGAACTGCACCGAGGATTCGCCGAGCCGCCAGCAGAGCAGCACGCGCCGTCCATCGAGCTCGCTCGGGAAGTCGATCAATCCGATCCGCCGGTCCTTGAGCTGGATGCCGAGCGTCTCGAGCTCTCCCTGGAAGCCATCGATCTCCTTGGCGATCGACTGGATCTCCTTCTCGAGTGCCGCGGCGCGCGGATCGGGCAGGTCCGTGCGCACACCGGAGACGAGAAGGTCGAGCTCCACGATGGCTTCCTGCCACCGGCGATGCTCGCGCACGACGTCTTCGACGATCCGCCGGACGAGCGGCAGCGTGCGGTTCGCGTGATCGACGGTGAAGAGCTGCATGGCTGGAATCTATACCCGGGGAGAATGCCGGCCACCTCGCCGGCGTGGAAAAGGATCAGCTACGCTCGGCCAGCGCCTGGTCGCGTCGCTTCGCGGCCAGCTCGTTCATGAGTCGATCTTCCTGCGTCTCGAGCTTGAGCGGCGGCACGGGTGCGGGCTTGCCGTCGTCGTCGAGATGGACGAAGGTGAGCCAGCACTCGTTCGTGTGCCGCCGCCGCCCAGTCGCGATGTCCTCGGCGTAGACGTTGGCGAGCACCGCCATCGACGTGCGGCCGACGAAGACGACCTTGGAGCGGATCTCCACCAGGTCGCCGACGCGAATCGGCTCGCGGAACAGGATGCGGTCGATCGAGAGCGTCGTGGCTTGCCCTCTGGCGTAGCGCATCGCGCTCAGCGCGGCGCAGCGGTCGACCATGCTCATGATCACGCCGCCGAACACCGACGGATTGCGCAGCCCGTTCGCGTGCTGCGGCATCATCAAGTCGGCGACGACGGCTTCCGACTCGCGCGGCGTCCTCGGCTCCAGCGGCTGCTCGGCGCGTGACACGAGAGAGCGCTCCCTTTAGTTCGCGCGCAGGCGCGCGCGCGGCTGACGCGGCGCGGCGCGGCGGCGGTGTGCGGCGAAGCGGACGCCGCGTGCGTGATGG
>JALYXJ010000413.1 GCA_030947165.1 Gemmatimonadota bacterium | reverse complement strand
GAAGGAGGCCGCGCGGGGTCTCGCACGCACCTGAACAATGACGCGTCGAGCGGGAATGCTCGGATGCCGTAGCCACGCATTCTCGGCAATACCCGGTACCGCGTACTCTGTACCACGTACCTTGTACGCGCTATTCGCCGCAGCGTCGGGCTCGTGGTGCGCGCCGAATCGGCCGTACAGGGTACGTGGTACAGAGTACGAAGTACCTGGTACTGCCGGGAAAATCATCGCGAACGGGCGACCGCCCGTTGAGCGGGGTCATTTGGCAGACGCCTCATGCTCGGCGGTGTCCACAATGGTGACCTCCTCGCCGCCCAGCACACGCATCGTGCGCTCACCGATCCGGCGCCGACGCATCATGAAAAACAACACGACGCTCAGGATCACCGCCACGAGGCCGAGCCGTACGTCCAGCCGGTGCGCGAAGTGGAGGGCGGCAAGCGCCGCGCCGCCCGCGGTGAATCCCAGGTACCCGAAAGCGCCGGCCCATACCCAGCAGCTGATTCCACTCGCGATGACATAGAGGCTGATGGGCAGGCGCGCCGCGCCACAGGCAATCGGCAGCGGCAGACGAAGCCCATAGGCGAAACGAATCGCGAGCGCGGAACGCCACGGGTGCCGCCGCACCACCGTCAGCGCGCCGGTGAGCAGGCGCCGTTTGTCCGGCCACCGGGCTCGCACCCAGTCGATCCGCCATCGTCCCACGAGATAGAGCGCCAACGAGGCGATCCAGGTGCCGATCGCCACGGCTGCGATTACGGCGAACAGCTCCGCGCGCCCATGCCGGGCGGCGATGCCACCCAGAATCGGGTTCGCTTCCTCGAAAACGATGCTCGTCGCGCCCAGCGCCGTATATTTCCAGAGGCGCTCCACGAGAGACATCTCGTGCAGCCGCTGGACGGCTGGCATGACCGATTGTAGAACGAGCGCTAGAATACGACCCCTCCTCCCGTTGCTGGCGCGGCGAACGCATCGTCACGCTCCTATATATCCTCGGCGTCAGCAGCTGTGCCACCACCACCCAACGCGGGGCCCCAATGAGTCGCGTGAAGTTCGTCGACCACCATGGCAGGCACATCATCCTGCTGGACTTCGCCGGCATCACCGACGTCGAGGAGGGGCTCGCCGCCGTGGCCGAGGCCACCCGCTTCATCGGCGCGCAGCCGGCCGACGGCACCAGCATGACCCTGACCGATGTGCGCGACACCCGCTACGATCGTCGCATCGTCGACGCCTTCAAGCAGATGACCAAGGCCAATCGTCCCATCGTGAAGGCCGCGGCCGTCGTGAGCAATTCACCCATCCATCACGCGGCGATCAACCTGATCGCCTTCTTCTCGCGGCGAAAGATCCAGATTTTCGAGTCGCGCGAGAGCGCGATCGACTGGCTGGTTGCTCAGAGCTGATCGCGTCCCCATTCCCGGTTTCCTCGTGATCGACCTCGACCCCGTCAATCTACCGGAGAGCGAGCCAGGCGACACTCGAGCAGTCTCCGACACCCGAGCACGGCGCCTGAACTCCCTGGTCGCGATCACGGTCGCGCTCCTCGCGACCTTCGTCGGCATCTGCAAGGTCAAGGACGACAACATCGTCCAGGCCATGCAGCAGGCCCAGGCCGACAAGCTTGATCACTGGAGCTTCTACCAGGCGCGGAACGTTCGGCAGGAGGTGGCACAAGCGCAGCTCGACCAGCTTCAGCTCGCCGCAGTCGTTCAGCCGAAAGCGATGCAGGAGCGATACGCGCCACTGGTCACGAAGTACGAGGCCCTCGTGAATGATCAGAAGCAGAAAAAGGACTCGCTGCACGCGCAGGCGGAAGCCGATCAGAAGCGATACGACGCGCTCAATTATCGCGACGATCAGTTCGACATTGCGGATGCGCTCACCGCGATCGCCATCTCGCTCCTGGCGCTCACCTCGCTCACGCAGAAGCGCTGGCTGTTCCTCGTCGCCATGGTCTTCACCGTGCTTGGCGTCGTGATGGGACTTGCTGGATTGGCCGGCTGGCCTCTCCATCCCGACAGCCTCTCGACGCTGCTCTCCTGACCGCCGACCCTCCCCGATGCGCCGCACTCTCCTCTCGGTCGCACTGACCGCCGCTCCCCTCGTCGCGTCTGCCCAGCGCGCGATCACAGTCGTTCCACAGCCGCGCGAGCTTCGAGCGGACCACGACGTCGCTCTCACCCGAGGGCTCGACATCGCCATCCCGTCCGACAGCGCCGACGCCTTCGCCGCCCGCGAGCTACGCGACGCGCTGAAAGATGCCGGCGTCCCCCTCGCGAGTCGCGGAGGCGGGGGAAGCGCCCGCATCGTGCTGCTGCGCGCCGGGTCACCCGCGGCCCGGGCGCTCCTCGCGCGCCGCGGGGTGGCGTTCGATTCGGTCATGCACGACGAGGGCTATGTGCTCGTGCCGGACGGTCTGACGCTCAACATCGTCGGCGCCACCGGCGCGGGCGTGTTCTACGGCGCGCAGACGGTCAAGCAGCTCGTTGAAGGGCGGGATGCGGCCGCCGTGCTCCGCCTCGCCATCGTCCGCGACTGGCCGGCCATGCGCTATCGCGGGTTGCATGACGACCTCTCGCGCGGCCCCGTGCCAACGCTCGACTTCATGAGGCGGCAGCTCCGCACCTTTGCCGCCTTCAAGTTGAATGTCTACTCGCCCTATTTCGAGCACACGCTGGCGTATCGGGGACATCCGATCATCGCCCCACCGGGCGGAGCGCTCTCCCGCACCGAGCTGCGCGAGTTGATCGCCTACGCGCAGCGCTACCACATCGACGTGATCCCGGAGCAGGAGGCATTCGGCCACCTGCATCATGTGCTCAAGTACGAGCTTTACACGTCGCTCGCCGAGACGCCCTATGGGCACGTGCTGGCCCCGGGTCAGCCGGGCTCCATGGCGCTGATCAAGCAGTGGTTCGCGGAGATCGACTCCATCTTCCCGAGCCACTTCGTACACCTGGGCGCCGACGAGACCTTCGAGCTCGGACGTGGACAGACCGCCGATCGCGTGACCAGGGAAGGCATCGGGCCGGTGTATCTCGGCTTCCTGCGCGACATCGTGCAGCAGGTCGGCCGTCCCGACAAGCGCTATCTCTTCTGGGGCGACATCGCGGTGCGTGAGCCCGAGCTCGTGTCGTCGCTCCCGAAGCAGATGATCGCCGTGCCCTGGTCGTACGGCGCATCGCCGAGCTTCGAGCGAGAGATTCTTCCCTTCCGGCAGGCCGGCTTCGAGACATGGGTCGCGCCCGGCGTGAGCAGCTGGAACCGCGTGTACCCCAACTACAACACCGCCTTCGTCAATATCCAGCACTTCGTGCGCGATGGGCAGAAGCTGGGCGCCACGGGAATGCTCAACACCACTTGGGACGACGACGGCGAAGCGCTGTTCAACCAGACCTGGGCGGGCGTGCTCTTCGGCGCCGCCGCCTCGTGGCAGCCCGGCGAATCCGATATCGGCACCTTCCAGGGCGCCTATGGCCGTGCCTTCTTCCGCGACACCACAGGCAACGTCGACGCAGCCGAGCGGCTGCTCATGGCCGCCCACGCCTCCCTCGAGAAGGCGGGGCTCGGCAACGGGAGCAACGCGCTCTTCTGGCAGGACCCGTTCAGTCCGGACGGCCTGATCACCGCCGAGAAGATCCGCCCTGCCACGCACGAGCTGCGCATCGCGGCCGAGTCGGCGCTCGTCTACATCGCCCATCTGCGCGAGATCGGAGGAGGATCGCCCGCGAATCCCGACGTCCTCGACGCGATGGAGCTCGGCGCGCGGCGGCTCGACCTGATCGGCATGAAGTTCCAGATCGCCGATCAGGTGCGCGACGCCTATGCACGGGCGTCGGATACGACACGAAAGGACAACGCGCGCGATCTGGGCGACATCTCCGGAGTCAATGGCCGGTTCCAGGACCTGCGCGACGGCTATGCGATGACCCGCTCGCTCTACGACGCAGCGTGGCGCGCCGAGAACCGACCGTACTGGCTCCAGAATGTCCTGGTGAAGTACGATCTCGCGATGCAGCTGTGGCAATCGAGAGCGGACCGCTTTGCGCAGGCACGGAGTGAGCTGACCCGCACCAGGAGGCTACCGAGCGCAGCCGCCGTCGGGATTCCCCCGTCGCCATCTTCCGGTAGTCCTCTTCCTCGATAAGGCACGCATGTTCGACGCGAACTATTTCAAGAAGACCCTCAACCGCGACGTCGAAGCGTCCGGCGGCGGTCCGGTGGTGGAGATCGTGCTGCTCAGTGGTCACGTTTACCGTGTGCGCACGGTCGTGGAGACGACCGACGGCCACGTCACGCTCGAGTGCTACCAGATGAAGGGCGATCTGGCCCACCAGCGACCGCGCTTCGGCGGCGACTCCTCGGCCCCGTACGAGACCTTCCGCGCCGTCGTCTCGTACGAGAGTGTGGCGTCGGTCGTCCTCGACGCCACCGAAATCTCGGCGAAAGTGCGCACCGGGTTCGGTTGAACACCATGAGCGTCATGCCCCCCACCGACCCGGGACGGGTCGTGGTGGTCGCCGCCGGCTTCGCCCTCTGGACCGGCGGCCGCTGCATCGCCGCCGCCCGCTGGTCCGACGTCCGTCATCTGCGCGCGTATCACCGCGAGCGCGTACCCACGCCACCACTCTACCTCGGTGTGGAGCTGGTGGATGGCTCGGTCATGGAGCTGCGCGAGGAAGCGCCGGGCTTCGACGCCTTTCTCGACCGCGCGTCGGTGGTACTCTCCGGGTTGCTCCCGTACGCCGCGTGGCACCCCACCCTCGCATCGCGTGGCACCATCGGCGAAGGCGTCGTGATCTTCGAGCGAGAGGGTCGGCGCTGAGCGCCTCACCACGGTGATCTTGTCGGATGGTTTCGGCATCCACCCCCAGATCGTCTTTAGTGTGCATGCGAGGCATATCCGTTGGCCCACGCAGCACCACCTGGGAGGATCCGATGTCGCAGCGTATCGTCAAGGATAAGCAGGGCCGCGTATGGACGTGCACGACGACCGCCGATCCGAAGCATGAGGAGGGCGGCCCGGTCGGCCGCGACGTGAAGCTCATGTGCTCCACCCCCACCATTCCCGCTCCCGTGACGGTGACGGTCAGCTGGGCTTGGGAGAAAATGTCTGAAAACGGCCTCGCCCGACTCATCGTCGCCGCCGCCTAGGGCGGCCGAGGCAGCACGCTTCCCGGCGACGATCGTGGACTCAACTCCG
>JALYXJ010000398.1 GCA_030947165.1 Gemmatimonadota bacterium | reverse complement strand
GCGCTCTTCTACGCCGGCATGCGAAGGGCGTCGGCGCAGATCGTCGACGCCCTCCCGGAGCTGGGGGGACAGCTCACCGCCCTCTATCCGGAGAAGTTCATCTTCGACGTCGCCGGATATCCGAAGGTGTTGGCCAAGGATCTGGTGAAATCGCTCGCGGAGCAGGCCGCGCAGTTTCAGGAGCCGACCCATCTGGGTCAGGCGGTCACCGGGCTCGAGGAGCGCGACGGGCACTTTGTGCTGCACACGAGCCGGGGCGAGTATCCCACGAAGTCGATCATCATCGCCGCCGGCATCGGCGCATTCTCGCCACGGCGGCTACCGCAAGCGTGCGCCGAGCCCTGGTATGGGCGCGGGATCTTCGACGTCGTGACCGACCCCAGAGAGTTCAAGGGGCAACGGGTGGTCATCGTGGGCGGCGGCGACTCGGCGTTCGATTGGGCGACTCAGCTTCGTGGCGTGGCGACGCACGTGTCGCTCGTGCACCGCAGCGACCGGTTCCGCGCGCATGGAGCAACGGTCTCGCAGTTCTATGTGGACGTAGCCGACGGGCGGGCGTCGCTGTTCACCTTTCACGAGATCGGCGACGTGCTGTGCAAGTCCGCCGGCGAGCGGTTCAGCCACATCGTCCTGCGCGACGTGAAGGCGAAGACGACGACCGAGATCGAGGCGGACGTCGTACTGCCGATGCTCGGGTTCGTGAGCGACATCGGCCCGATCGCGCAGTGGGGGCTGACGCTACAGAAGGACGAGATCGTGGTGAATCAGCTCATGGAGACCGGTCGCCCGGGGATCTGGGCGGCGGGCGATGTGACGACCTATCCCGGCAAGCTCAAGCTGATCGCCTGTGGCTTCGGTGAGGCGGCCACGGCGGTGAATCAGGCCGTGCACTGGATCGATCCGACCAAGAAGGTGGCGCCGGGCCACTCCAGCAACATGGCGGTGTTCGGACAGAAGGACGATTAGGAATGTCTCTTGCGCCCATAGACTGAGCTCTTCCGTCGTTGGTTGGCGGCCCACCGTCGCGTCGAGTCCGCCATGATGCTTCTGATCGTCGCCGTCCTGGTAATTGGGGCGTGTGTTGCTGCGCCATGGTTCCTGAAATGGCTGCACGCTCAGCGGTCGGCTCTCCCACGGGCGCCGGTCGAGCTGGTGTTGCCGATGCCGGTTCGGAGTCGGCAGACTGAGCCGGTGCATAAGCCCACGCTCGCGGTAGAGCTCTCTCAACCTCCGCCTCTGCCTCCGACAGCTGAGTCCGCAATGAAGCAGGCTGAGCATTGGGCGAGGCCAGCTGATCGTTCTGAAAGCGACACGGTGCATTTTCGCCGACCGGCGGACGAGGCGGTCCAGCTGCTGCCGGGTCGATTGGAAGTACTATCCGGACTCGCGTCCCTGCGTGAGATTCGATTCGTGCGGGTACCGGGTGAGCGGCCCGAGGTCTTCCTCGGCCGCGAACCAGGTAGCTCACCGCAGCACGTGAGCCTTCCATCGAGCACCGTCAGCAGGCAGCATGCGCGTCTCGACTTTTCTGGTGGGCGTTGGAGCCTCACCAACCTCTCGCGCACGAACCCCGTCGTCGTCAACGACGAGAGGCTGTCGAACATCCAGGGGCACCGCGCCCTGGTCGACGGCGACCGCATCGAGCTCGGCGACGTCGTCCTCCGTTTCCGCGCGCACTGACTTCCCGCGCTGGTGAGACGCCGAGTATGGGTAGCGAGGACCTCCCGGTGAATGCCGAGCGCATTCCGCCCCTGCTGCTGCTGGCGGCGCAGTTCGAAGTCGTGCGCGAGCTCGGGCGCGGCGGTACGGCCGTGGTGTACCTCGCCCGCGAGCGCGCGACGGACCGGGAAGTCGCGATCAAGCTCATTCATGCCCGGTTCGCGGAGGACGCCGAGGCCGTCGCCCGCTTCGCTCGGGAGGCGCGGTTCGTCGCGCAACTCGACCACCCGAATATCGTGCGCGTCGATACCGTGCTCGATCTCGGCGACGGCGGAATCGCCCTCGTCATGGCGTACGTGCCGGGCCGGACGCTCAAGCAGCTCATCCTGGAGGACGGCCCACTCCCGGCCGCGTACGCCGAACGCGTGTTGCGCGACGTGGCCGGCGCGCTCGGCGCGGCGCACGCGCGCGGCATCGTACATCGCGACGTGAAGCCGGAGAACATCTTCATCGACGGCGACGGCCGTGCGCTGCTGGCCGACTTCGGCGTCGCCCGCTCGATGTCGGGCGAGACGCAGCAGCTCACCATGCACGGCGTCGCAATCGGGACGCCGACCTACATGGCGCCCGAGCAGATTGACGGAGGCGAGCTGGATGGGCGTGGCGACATCTACAGCCTTGGCCTCGCCGGGTGGGAGATGCTGTCCGGCCGGCGCCCGTGGGACGGCGAGGCGCTTTACTCCGTGCTCTATCACCAGAAGCACGTGCCACTGCCGGATGTGCGCGCGCTTCGGTCCGACGTGCCGCCGCACCTCGCCATCGCAATCGAAGGAGCCACAGAGAAGGAGCGCGAAGCGCGCTGGCAGAGCGCGGACGAGCTGCTTGCCGCCCTGGACGGCAACGCTCCCGCGCGGCGCACGCCGACCGTCGTTCCAGTCTCCACCGAGACCGTGCGCGTCATTCGGCCGGTCGCGGCGCCCGCTGCGGCGGAGCTCCCCGCGCCCTCGGCGGCCGCCGCAACCGCATCGCTGCTTTCACGGGCGGTCGGCCGGGCGCACCCGAGCCGGAGCGTCGTCGTCGCGGGCGCGCTCGTGGCGCTCATGGCGCTCATCTTCCTTGCGAGAGGTGTGCAGGCGTGGTCGGATGGCGCAGCGCGCCGCCGGCAGGTCGCCGAGACGCGGACGGCGAGCGCGATCCGCGCGGTGAGCGCAGGAGCAGTAGCACCGCATGGAGCCGTGTCGGTGCCGGGTGCGTCCGTCTTCGCGGACACCGTCGTCATCAGCACGGATTCACGGATCGGCGTCGCCGTCGGCGGTCCGCTGTCCGCGATGACGCTGGGATCGGGGAAGCAGCCATCGCTGGCCGGCTTGACCACGCCGGCCGCGAGTGCCATGCCGAGCGGTCTCACCGCTCACACGCGTGATCCGGTTCCATCGCCCGCGTCGGTCACCGCTGCAGCGGCACCCGGGCCCGCCGCGATCGCGTCGGACGCTCGCACCGGTGCCGGAACGCGCATCCGCATTGTCGCGGGTGGTCGCCACACCTGTCTGATCGCGTCCGACGGCCGAGGCTACTGTTGGGGAGGAAACGATCACGGGCAGTTGGGGACCGGGGCCACCGACCGGATGGCGATACCGGCGCCGATCGCCACCGACCAGCGTTTCACCGCCGTCGCGCCGGGCCTGTCGCACAGTTGCGCGCTCGATGTGGGCGGCGCAGCGTGGTGCTGGGGCGACAACGATCGCGGACAGCTCGGGGATCGCAGCACCACAGCGCGTGTGTCACCAGTGCGAGTCGTCAACGAGCATGTGTTTCGCTCCATCGCCGCTGGCGCGTCGCACAGCTGTGGGCTCGACACGGCCGCATTCGTGTGGTGCTGGGGCGCAAACGGACTCGGCCAGCTCGGAGATGGCGAGACGGCGGATCAGTCCGCACCGGTCGCGGCGGCTGGCGGCCGTCACTTCACGAGCCTCGTGGCGGGCTGGAACTTCACCTGCGCGCTCGACGCCGACCGACACGCGCTGTGCTGGGGCGACGATGGAGCGAGCCAGTTGGGTGACGGACATGCGACGGGCCGGCGCACGTCGGTGGGTGTGCCCGGCGGAGGGCGCCTTGCCTTCTCAGCCATCAGTGCAGGGAGTGCGCATGCCTGCGGACTCATTGCCGGCGGCGACAGCTACTGCTGGGGCGACAATTCCGGCGGCCAGCTTGGTGACGGCTCGACGACCAACCGCGCCATGCCGGTGCGGGTCGACAGCGACCTACGCTTCGTCGCCATCACCGCGGGTGCTGTTCACAGCTGTGCGCTCACCGGGGAAGGCGAAGCCTTCTGTTGGGGTCGGAACACCTACGGGCAGCTCGGTGATGGTGGCACGGACGATCATGCCACGCCCGTGCGCGTCGTGGGCGGTCACGCCTTCACGACCATCCGTGCCTTCGGGTCCCACACCTGTGCCGCGACGGCGTCGGAGGAGGCGTTCTGTTGGGGCTATAATCTCGACGGTCAGCTTGGTGACGGAACGCGCACGCACCGAACGCGTCCGACGTACGTCGAGCGGGCGGGCGGCCGATGATCATCACGCGAATGGCGCGGGGCGGTCTGCGTTCGCTGCGGCATCCGATCGCATGGGCCGCGGCGTTGCTCGTTCTTTCGTGCGGCAACCCCACCGGGGTGGATCTCGCTCCCACCCTGCAGGTGACCGCCGTCGTGGTGGAACCCGGCACCTCCACCGTGGCCATCGACGCGGAACTGCCGCTGCATGCGGTGGTGATGGACGGCGCTGGGCACACCACCTCCAGCGCATCGATCGTCTGGTCCGTGCGCGATCCGAACATCGCCAGCGTTTCCACCACGGGCGTGGTGACTGGTCGCACCGCCGGCACCACCCAGGTCGCCGCCAGCGCCGGCGGCAAGTCGGGCACTGCGACGATCACTGTGCAGCCACCGCCGGTGGCCAGCGTCGCCGTGTCGCCGGCCTCGAAGGGCCTCGCGGTCGGAACGACCACCACGCTCGCGGCCACGGTGACGGACGCGAACGGCGCGACCGTCACGGATCGCGTGGTGACTTGGTCGTCGAACAACACGGCGGTGGCGACGGTCGACGCAACGACCGGCGTCGTCACGGCCGTCGCACCGGGATCTGCTACCATCAGCGCGAGCGCCGGTGGAAAGACGGGAAGTAGCAC
>JALYXJ010000371.1 GCA_030947165.1 Gemmatimonadota bacterium | reverse complement strand
GCGTGGCGGCGTCCCTTGCGCGGCGGCACGACGTGCTCGATGCGGTCCGTGAACAGCACCGCGCCCACGCGGTCGTTGTTGCGGATGGCCGACATCGCCAACACGGCAGCCAGTTCGCTCGCCAGCTCGCTCTTGAAACGCTTTCGCGTACCGAATCGCTCGGAGCCTGAGAGGTCGACGGCAAGCATGACCGTGAGCTCACGCTCCTCGATGTATCGCTTGACGTACGGTTTTCGCATGCGCGCCGTGACGTTCCAGTCGATCGAGCGGACCTCGTCGCCCGGCTGGTACTCACGGACCTCGGAAAACTCCATGCCCTGCCCCTTGAACACCGAGCGGTACTCGCCGGTGAACAGCGAGTTGACGAGACCGCGCGTCCGGAGCTCCAGCAGCTTGACCTGCCGGAGAATCTCTGGCGGGACGCCCGCGCTCACGGGCTCTCGACTTTGGCCAGCACGCGCGACACGATCTCGTCGCTCGTCACCTCTTCGGCCTCGGCCTCGTACGTGGTGAGCACGCGATGGCGGAGCACGTCGGGGGCAATCGCCTTCACGTCGTCGGGGGTGACGAAGGCGCGTCCCCGCAGGAACGCATGGGCGCGCGACGCCTGCGCGAGGGCGATCGTGGCGCGCGGACTCGCCCCGAACTCGATCAGCGGCGCCAGCTCGTCGAGCCCGGCGGCCTTCGGCTCGCGCGTGGCATGCACGATGTCCACGATGTAGTCGACGATGCGGTCGTCCATGTAGAGATCCGCGATCCGGCCGCGCGCCTCGAGGATCGCCGCCGGTGACGCGACGTGCCGGATGTCGATCGCGTGGCCGCTCGCCATGCGCCGCATGATCTCGCGCTCCTCGTCGCGCGTCGGATAGCCGACGCGCAGCTTGAGCATGAACCGGTCGACCTGCGCCTCGGGCAGGGGATACGTCCCCTCCTGCTCGATCGGGTTCTGCGTGGCGAGCACGAGGAAGGGCTCCTCGAGCTTGTACGTCGTGCCGCCGATCGTGACCTGCTTCTCCTGCATCGCCTCGAGCAGCGCGGCCTGCACCTTGGCCGGCGCGCGGTTGATCTCGTCGGCGAGGATGATGTTGGCGAAGATGGGCCCCTTCTTCACCATGAACTTGCCGGTCGACTGATCGTAGATCTGCGTGCCGACGACGTCGGCGGGGAGCAGGTCCGGCGTGAACTGGATGCGCGAGAAGCTGGTCGAGATCGTCTCGGCGAGCGTGCGGACGGTGAGCGTCTTGGCGAGGCCTGGCACGCCCTCGAGGAGGACGTGTCCCCCGGTGAGCAGGCTGATGAGCAACCGGTCGATCATGTATACCTGCCCCACGACTCGCAGCGCGACCTGGCTGCTGACGTCCTGGATCAGGCGCGCGTCCGCGCTCGACGAAGCTTGTGTGGCCACGGGCCTCCCCCGGCGATCTGTGAAGTGCAAGGTCTGCTACAAGAAGAATACCGCCTGGCCCGTCGGAAGTGCCGCGGACCGGCGACCGTGCATAGACGATCGAGCACGGCCATCGGTGATACGGCTACAACTTGTCCAGCGCGGACTTCTCGGCCTTTGTGAGGGACCGCACCGTTCCCGGCGCGAGATCGCCCAGCTCCACCGGCCCGAACTTGACGCGGACCAGGCGGTCCACGTCGACGCCGAGCGCTTCACACAGACGACGCACCTCGCGGTTGCGTCCCTCGCTGAGCGTGATCGTCAGCTCCCAGCGTCCACGACCGGTGCGCGCCGCGCTGATCCGCTTCGGGCGCACGAGCCCATCCTCGAGCTCCACCCCGTGACGCGCCTGGGCCACGGCCATCTCGCCGTCGCCGAGCACCGAGGCGACGTAGGTGCGCTCGACCTCGTGGCTGGGATGAGTCAGGCGGTGCGCCGCGGCACCGTCGGTCGTGAGCAGGAGCACGCCTTCGGTGAGAAAGTCCAGCCGGCCGACGTAGGTGAGCCCGGGACGCGCCGGGGCGAGGTCGAACACCGTGCGCCGTCCTTCCGGGTCGTGCCGCGAGGTGATGACCCCCGCCGGCTTGTTCAGCACGAACCACTCCGTCGGCGACGGCGCGCCGATGCGCTCCCCGTCGACCTTGATGACGTCGCGTTCCGGATCCACCGTCTGGCCAACCTGCGCCGGCGCGCCGTTCACCGTGACGCGTCCATTCGCCACGAGCTCTTCCGCCTTGCGACGCGAGAGCACGCCGGCCCGCGCCAGTGCGCGCTGGATACGCATCGTCTCCGACATCAGAGCGCGCGCGGCTCGGCGCGGAGGGCCACGGCGAGCTCGTCGGAGCGCGGCAGCTCGTCGAGGTGGCGGAGCGCGAAGTACTCGAGGAAGATCGGCGTCGTGCCGTAGTGCAGTGGTCGTCCCAGCCCGTCACCGCGCCCAACGACGTCGATCAGGCCGCGCTCGTGCAGTGACTTGAGCACGCTCCCGACCGACACGCCGCGAATCTCCTCGATCTCCGCGCGCCCCAGCGGCTGACGGTAGGCGATGAGGGCGAGTGTCTCGAGCGCGGCTGCGCTGAGGCGCGCCGGCCGCGAGGCAAGTTGCGCGCGCTCGATCGCTTCCGTGTACTCGGCGCGCGTGAGGATCTGCCATCCCCCGCCGATCTCTACGAGCTCGACTCCGTGCCCGTCGACGTCATAGTGCTCGCGCACCTCGTCGAGCGCCGCGGACAGCGCGGCCTTGGACGCGTCGGGGTCGAGCGAGAGCAGCTCCTCGGAGGGAATCGGTCGCGCGCTGGCGAACAGCGCCGCTTCAAGCAGCTTCGCTAGCGGCGTCACGCGTGATCTCCACGTTTGCGAATGGTCGCGGCTGTACGACTCGGCATTCTCCCAGTTTCGCCATCTCGAGTAGCCCGAGCAGCGTGGAGAGGACCTCCCACGGCTCGGCGCCCTGCTTCACGAGGTCGGTCCACATGGCGTGCGCGCGCAGCGCCAGCAGCGCTCGAATCACGGTGATCGCGGCCGGCACGTCGATGGCGCGCGCCACCACATCGTGCATGCCGGGCTCCTTCGTCACGCGCAGGATGCGATCCACCGCCGCCAGGAGCTCGCTGAGCGAGAGTGCGAGGGGCGCCTCCGGGGGCGCGGACGCCTGCGGCAGATAGGCCCGCGCGAAGCGGTTGCGGCGCTCCTCGCCCGCGCGCTCGAGCACGTCCACGACCTCGCGCATCTGCTGGTATTCCAAAAGGCGGCGCACCAGCTCGGCACGCGGGTCGTCCCACCCCTCGTCGCCTTCGGTGCGGGGCAGCAGCATCTGCGCCTTGATGCGAAGCAGGCGGGCCGCCATCTCGAGATAGTCCGCCGCCTCGTTCAGCTGCAGCGTGCGAATCCGCACGAGGAACTGCTCGGCGATGCGCGCGATGGGAATGTCGTAGACGTCGACCTGCTCTTCGCGAATCAGCGTCAGCAGGAGGTCGAGCGGTCCGGAGAAGTCCGAGAGCTCGATGACGAACGAGGCCGGTGGGGCGACATCGACGCCGAGGCTGGCGAGATATGATGAAGAGTCGCTCACTGCAGCCACTGGAGCGCCGGGGCGATCAGGAATCCGCGGTGGCTCAACGCGTCGATCGTGGTGCCTGCGGCCCACGTCGCCGGATAGAGCCAGAGCTCCAGCCCCCGCCGCCACACCGCGAGGAGCACGATGAGGACGAGCAGCCCGTATCGGCCGAAGCGCACGTACTGGATGGCGAGGGCTCGCGGGAGCAGATACTTCATCACGTGCGAGCCGTCGAGCGGCGGGATCGGCAGCAGGTTGAAGGCGATCAAGCCGGCGTTGAGCAGGATGCCGATCACCAGCATCGCCTGGATGATGCCGAGAGTTGGGACGAGCACCGTGGCGTTGCGCGCGATGAGTCCGGTCAGGACGACGAGGACGGCGCAGCCGATGCCGACGAGCAGGTTGGTGAACACGCCGGCGAGTGAGACGATGATGTCGCCGCGGCGTGGGTGACGGTAGTTGCGCGGGTCGACCGGCACTGGTTTGGCTCCCCCGATCACCAGGCCACCCTTCCCGGCGATCCACGATCCGGTGAGCATGATCAGAGGCAGGATGATGGTGAAGAAGGGGTCGATGTGCTTGACCGGATTCCAGGTCAGTCGTCCCGCCTCGAGCGCCGTGGTGTCTCCCTGTCGCAACGCGGCGTAGCCGTGGGCGATCTCGTGCGCGATCACCGAGAACAGCAGGACCGGCGCGACGAGCAGAATGATCTGGAGAGTATGCAACCGGGATCTGGCGAGGACGGCGGGCACCCTGCGAGCCAGAGGTGCGCAACGGGCGTAAGGTAGCGGGGCCAGCGAGGAGAGTAAAGCGCTGTCCTAGCTTGACTTCACTCCATTCCGCCGATAGGTTCCACGCTTCGCGACATCCGCGAGCTCTACTGAATTTTTGGAGACTTTAGTGCCGAATATCGCATCCGCCAAGAAGAACATGCGGAAGTCGCGCGCCGCCACGGTGCGCAACCGCGCCCAGCGTTCCGCGCTGCGCACCGCGCTCAAGAAGGCCAAGGCGCCCACGTCCACTGCCGACGAGCGGACGCAGGCCATCAGCCTCCTCGATCGCGCCGCCCGCAAGAACCTGGTGCATCCCAATCTGGCGGCCCGCCACAAGAGCAAGCTGTCCCGCGTCGCGGCGACGGCGTAGCGTTGCCGCCCGCATGACGAACGAGACGCCGGTCAGC
>JALYXJ010000343.1 GCA_030947165.1 Gemmatimonadota bacterium | reverse complement strand
ACCCGTAGTAACACGGACGAAACGCTGACGGCGGCCGCGGAATGGAAAAGGCCCCACACCACGTAAGCGATGAAGAGCCTTTCTATTGCCCCTCCTGGGCTCGAACCAGGACTCTCCTGATCCAGAGGCTGGAACTTGACTGGATCAATAACGTCAACCTGCCGGGTTTCATAGGGAATTCGAGCATCGGTGCCGGATTCTCGAAGTGAGGAAACGGCATGTGGACGGGAGAAACTGACATAGAAACTGACTAACTTTTTCGGCGACCCCAGGAGCCTGTGCCTAAAGGGCGAGGGAGAGACTGTCTCAGGAGGCTGCCTGTGCAGTACATCCGTGCTGACGATCCGCTTGCCATCGCCGCAGCGGCGGCCATACACACCGGCAGTGTGTCGGCGCTGAAGCGGCTGCTCGAGGAGAATCCCGGTCTGGCCGCGGCAAGGATCGGCGATGATGCCAATGGAATGTCACGGACGCTGCTGCACATGGCGACCGACTGGCCGGGTCACTTTCCTCGAGCCGCCGCGACCGTGGCCGCGCTCGTCGAGTCAGGGGCCGATGTCAACGCGCGGTTTAGCGGCCCACACACGGAGACCCCACTGCATTGGGCCGCCAGCAGCGATGACGTCGACGCACTCGACGCGCTGATCGATGCTGGCGCGGACCTCGAAGCGCCTGGCGCGGTCATTGGGGGCGGCACCCCGCTTGCGGACGCCACGGCGTTCGCGCAATGGAAGGCGGCTAACCGATTGGTCGAGCGGGGAGCGCGAACCACCCTTTGGGATGCCGCAACGCTCGGACTGATGGATCGACTTGAGGGCTACTTGGGCGTCGCCGAGCCACTCACTCCCGACGAAGTCTCACGCGCCTTCTGGGGCGCCTGCCACGGTGGGCAACAACTCACCGCTCGGTATCTGCTGAATCATGGTGCAGCGGTAAACTGGATACCGCCGTGGGAAGGGCTAACACCCCTCGACGCGGCGCGCCGCAGCGGCGCCGACGAGCTGGTAGAATGGTTGCGCGGCCAGGGCGGCAGGCGAGCGGACGAGCTGAGTTGAGAGATCTACGCTTTCTGTCTATAACACTGCTACCCGTCAACCAGCAGCTCACGGACCGAACTCGACCCTACGGATGCGAATCGTCCAATTCGCGCTGCATGGTGGAAGACTCTCGCCCGGCGATCGTATCCGAAGGCGCACGCCCGTGATCGTCGTGCTGTCCGGTGGGCCCGCCGCCATCTCCGAGTTCAGGAAGCCTGCCGTGGAGCAGCACGTCGCCCTTCGCACGGGGTGAGCGCGTAAGACAGGGCCCGAGTATGGGGATTGAAAGCCTACGCCCTCCATGCGCCTCGTACCGTCATCCCGCGATCGCTCCAGCCTGTCACAAATCCGCTCCTCGCGCGCTCCATCTCCGTCGTGCGAGCTCGAAGCTCACACCGCCTGACTGGCGAAGCATCTCGTCAGCGTCACGGCGTCGCGCTTCCGTTGGCTGAGGAAGGGCAGTGGGCGGAGATGGGAGAGGGCTCATTGCGAGACTGGGGGGGCAGAAGACTTCAGACGCTCGATGACACTCCCGACGCCGCTGTCGAGGCAGTCAGCAGCGCAACACGCGTGATCGGGGTCCCGCAACTCATCAGTTCCCGCAACTCATCAGTAGGAGGACACTATGAATGGCATCACGCCTTTGCGAGCGCTCTGCATCCTTGCGAGCGCGCTACTCACGGTCACTGCATGCAACTCGATGACTAGGCCGAGCCAACGCCAGCCCGTCGCCATTCGCCTAGCCGCCAACGCGGGCGCTTCCGCGACGAGCACGGGATCCGGGCCGCTCGAAATCACATCGCTACGCCTGGTGGTCGGCGGCGCCTCGCTGGGCAGCGGCGACCAGTTCGGCTGCGTGGACTGCCGAGGAGATACGGAGCAGGGATCGATCGCGCCGAAGCTGCTCGACGTCCCCCTCGGCGGCGGGACTGTCCTGGTGGCGACGGAGCAGGCCGGCCTCGGCCGATACAGCCAAGCGGAGATCTCGGTCGAGGCACCGACGCCCGTGACGCTCGCCGGCGTCCCGAACTGGCAGACCAACGCGACGATTGAGGTCAGCGGCCGCTTCAACGGCACCCCGTTTCGTCTCCCGCTGGCCATCGTCGGGAGCTTTCGCGAGACCCTCAACCCGCCCGTCGAAGTGTCCGCAACGAACAAACCGGCGGCGGTCGCGGTGACCATCACCCTTCCCGTCGCGAGCTGGTTCACGTCGAATGGGGCGGCGCTCGATCCATCGAATGCCTCGCAGCGCGCGATCATCGAGACCAACGCCCTCAACTCCTTCCAGCCGCCTGAGGCCGAAGGGCGCGAGCGCTGACAGCCGCTGGATTGTCTGCCCGTCCCATCTCGCTCGGAGTACGCGTGAGGGTTAACGACGGACGTGGCGGCGGACGACGCTGCGAGCGACTGCTGATCGCCCTGTATCTGGCCACTGCAGCGCTTATTCCGCTGCAGCGCGGAGTGTGGGGTCCTCAACGCGACGTCTTCAAGATCTTTCGCCAATCGTTCTGGCATTTGGTTGAAGGGCATAACCTGTACGGCGCGTATCCATTTGAGCAGGGCGCCGGCGCGGCGGACCTGTTCAAGTACAGTCCCACGGCTGCGCTCCTGTTCGCACCTCTTGCCCCTCCATCCTACGCGGTCGCGCTGTTTGCCTGGTCGTTACTCGGGGCGGGGTTGCTATGGTACGCGCTCACTCGCGTGCTACCCCGTGAACGGGCGGTTCTGGCGGCAATGCTCCTTTATCCCGACTTGCTCGCGAGTCTGCAGGCGTGCTCCAGCAACGCGGTGATAGCCGCGTCCATCATACTGACGTATGTCGCGCTGGAGCGGGGCCATCAGCTGCGCGCGGCCGCCGCCGTGGTGGCCGGAGCGGCAATGAAGCTGTTTCCGCTCGCCGCGCTCACCTTCGCGCTGTTCCACCGGAGACGGCGACGTTTCGCGCTCGTGGTTGCGGTGGTGGCCGCGGTCGCACTGCTCTTGCCGCTGGCGGTAACATCACCTGCGCTTCTGACACAGCAGTATCGGTGGTGGTATGCCTTGGAACTGCGCGACGCCGCCGATTTGCTGTTCGGCGCCTCGGTGATGCAGCTGGTCCGGGGGTGGGTTGGCGGGACGTGGCCTAACTGGCCTCTCCAGCTCGCGGGCACGGCAGCGCTACTACTGCCGCTGGTGGTGCGCCGCGACCAGTGGCGCAAAGCCGAATTCCGGCTGCACTACCTGGCGCTGCTGCTCGTGTACGCCGTGCTGTTCAACCATCAGGCGGAGCGCGCGTCGTTCGTGATGGCCAGTGCCGGCGTCGCCATCTGGTGCGTCACGCCCCCGGCACGCGTTCGACATCCGGTGTTGCGCGCCACGCTGGCGGTGCTGGCGCTGGTCGGATTGGGAACCATTCCGCTGGCCCTGGTGTGGCTCGCGATCCAGACCGAGCTGTACGGATGGGGGCTTGCCCGCGTCCCTCTGCCGTGCCGCGCGTCTGTCGGCGCGCCGACACCAACCCACCACGCTGTCGCGGCGCAGGGTGTGCCGGCGTTTGGAGCTGAGGATGCTTCCGCTGCCTGAATCCCTGGTGAGAGCCACACGGCGCTGCGAGCCACCGCTCGCCACGTCGGTAAGCCTGTGCGAAGCCGCCGGCCTGGGATGGCAGAGATCGTTCCCGGAGCTCGAGCGCGTGCAGCCAAGCTTCCCCAGCGCGCGATGAAGACGCGGTGAGACGTTCCCATCTCAGTGCCACAGTTGGCGCCGTGATGGTGACAACGTCGGCGCGCGCCCAGGAGGTGCGTCCCGACTCGCGTCCCGTCGGCACGGCTTCGCGCGATACGGTAATCCCGGACCGGCAACTGTTCCACCGCTCCGACCTCTACGTCCTTGGCGGGTTCGTGGGAGGCACCGTCGCGCTGCTGCCGTTCGACGAACGGCTCGCAGACGCCTTCCGCGACCAGCAGGAGAAGGGAAATCGCGCGGTGGACAGGCTCGCCCACACCGCACGGTTCTTGGGCGGCCCGGGCCCGATCATCATCGGGTCATCCATGTACATCGCCGGCCGGCTCGGACACGTGCCACGCATGGCGGATCTGGCGGTGCACGGCACCGAAGCAGTGTTTGTAGGAGCACACCCGTGGCCGGCGCGATCAAGGCCATCGCCGGTCGCGCCCGTCCTTACGTCTCGGCCGACACCAACCCGCGCGACTTGGCGTTGGGGCGCGGCTTCAACAAGGGAAACTACAAGTCCTTCCCGTCCGGTCACGCCACCGCCGCCTTCTCCGCCGCGGCGGCGGTGGTGGCAGAGACCCATGAGTGGTGGCCGCACTCCACCTGGTACATTGCGCCGGTCATGTACGGGGGAGCAGCGGCGGTCGGCCTTTCGCGCATGTACGACGACCAGCATTGGGCGAGCGACGTGCTGATGGGCGCGGCGATCGGCACCTTTGCCGGCGTCAAGACGGTGCGATTCAACCACACGCGCGCCGGGAACAGGATCGACCAGATCCTGCTCGGCGCGCGAGTGGTCCCGACCGGCAACGGAGCGGCGCTCTCCTGGTCAGGCACCTTCTGATCCTAGACGCGATGGCCCGAAGATGCCGGGCGTGGCGCATCGGCACTCAGTCGCGCCATTGTGGAGACCGACGACCTCTTATTCGTCGCGCAAGTGTGAAACAGAGCGGAATTGACCGACGTGGAGCGTGGCCACTCATCCTCGGTCAGGAGAAGACCCTACGGTCACACGGACGATGGGGCGCGCGGCCCGAGCCACCAATGCCACCCGCAGGGGAGCACTTGCGTTCTCAACGGAACCAGAGGGTGAGCCCTGGACGAAGCAACACCGCTCCGTTGTTGTCATAGCTCACGCCGAGCGATGCGAGCGCACCAGGCCGCAGAAATCGGCCCGCGCCCAGCGTCCCCACCAGCTCGCCGCCCGCCGCTTCGGCCACCGGTCCGACCGATATCCCCGCGTCGGCGCTCTCGCCGTCCGGAGCCGACGCGGAATTGCCGAGGACCTCTCCGAACAGGAGGTAGCGCGGCGCGACCGCATACTCGGCACCCACGCCGAAGCTCACGATGTTGTTCAGCGCCGCGCCGGCCGGCTTGCCAATGACGGTGTAGCCCAGATGCGCGTGCACGTCGAGGGGGGGCATCAGATGCTTGCTGGCGATGAGATAGCCGGTGTAATCGGTCTGCCCGGTTCCGATGAGAGCATCGCGAGCTGTTGGGATCTTCACCTCGCCGGACACCGTGAGCGCGGGCCGGGTTGGCGTCTCCGGCAGGACAAGATAGGAGAGCGTCGCTTCGATATCGCCCGGACCTGTGGCGCGGCGCCCCTGCTGTGGCCGAATCGCGGTATAGGGTACCGGCTCGACCAGGAGCCCGAGGCGATCCGTCAGGCCGTACTCGAACGCGAACGGGAGCGCAGCCTCTCGGCCGGTGGGGGACCGCTGCATCTCGAACGCGGTGCCGATCTCCCACGCGCCGGCGCGGAGCGGACGCGCCGTCTCGGTCTCCAGGACCTGGGCGGGGCTTGGTCGGGCCAGCAGCGCGATTCCGAGGAGCGCCTACATCCCCGCCGCCCAGGCTCGCCGGCGCACTCCCGCGCGGGTCCCACACGTCTCGCGGGAGACGATCGACACTCCTACCTCTGGAATTGATCGTCCCGACGGCGGCGAGCCCTCACGGCGCGTGTCAGTCATGTTGCATCACCCCTACCTTCGTGCGTGAGAGCGATTCGGTGCGGTGCAGTCCCCGCGTGCCTGACTTGGTGCGTGATGGGCGGTATGTGGTCCGTCACAGGCTTCGTCATGGTGCTCGCCTCTTGTCGACGTCAGTGAATCGAATGACGTAGGAGCCGCTGCTGTCGCGCGCGGCCGCTGTCGTGATGTGTTCGTGCGTAGTGGTGAACACGATTCGCTGCCCGACGCGCACTGTGGCATGCGGCAGCGTACGTGGCAGAACGAGGTCATAGCTGGCGATCGAACCGGTATTCTCCACCGAAACACCGGCGTCGGTCAGCGCGTATCCCGCGCTCCCGCCGCGCTGGGCGATGCGGACCGCGATTGAATCGGCGACAGTGATACGAAGGACCCCCGCCAACTGAGAGTCACGGAACGTCACCTCGACGCTGTTGGCCGGAACGAACGCGATGCCACTCGCCTCTGGCTGGGCCGCGCGGATCGGCGTTCGGCGTGTCATGGGCGCATGGGGCGAACGCGCGATCGAAGGAGTTCCCATCACACGCTCCACGTACTGCCGCACGGGCGACCCCGGAACGGCTGCCGCCGCCACTCCGGCGACGACGAGCGCCGCGATCCCGGCCGCAACCGCAGCGTGCCGCCTTGTGCGGACCCTCGGCGCGGCGCGGGCGATGAGCGCGTCCACCGACACTGTGGGCGCGGGATGGTCGAGGGTCCGTAGCAGCCGCGCGGCATACGCCTCCGTCTCCTTCCAGTCGACGAGGAGGCGCTCGCACGCAGGACATTCAGCGAGATGGCGTCGTACCTCGGATTGGCGTGCCAGCGGTAGCTCCCCGTGAGCCAGCGCTTGCAGCGTCTCGTCACTCGGATGCACGCTGCCCTCCCTCTGCCGCTGCTCGAAACGTTGCCGTAGCGCGCCGGATGAGCGTACCCACGCTGGACTGGTGGATACCGAGCGCGACCGCCAGCTCGTGATAGCTGTACCCTTCCTGACGCAGGAGGAGAAGCTGTCGGTCGCGCTCCGACATCTGATCGAGCGCAGCTCGAGCCGCGCGCCGCTGCTCCTCCGAGGCCAGGTTGGCATCCGGGGCGGGGGGTGCGTCTGCCAGCGTAGCATCGGGGGCGCGGCGCGCGAGGAGTCGGAGTCGCCGCGATACTTTGCGCCGTTCATCGCGAAACGAGTTGCTCGCCACCGACACCAGCCACGCCCCCACGTTCTCGGGCATCGCGCCGCGCCTGTACAGTTTGATGAAGGCATCCTGTGCCACGTCCGCCGCCAGCGCCGGATCGCCGGACAAACGATCCAGATATCGGAAGAGAGCGGCAAACCGATCGTCGAACACGGCTCGAAATGCAGCATCGAACGACCCGTCGCCACTCACGGCGTGTGGCAGCTCGTGCGGTGCGCCTGTCGGTACGACGAGGCATGTACGGTTTGCGGGATCGCATCCTCTGATGCTGGGGAGGTGTCGGGCGGGTGAAGCACTCTGACAGCTCGCGAGCCGGGACTCGCTCGTCCGCCCGCTGTCCGCCGCTCCATCGATACTAGTGGAGCGCGCAGGGCAGGACATTTGTGACAACACCGGTGCAGGATGCATGCGACGAGAAGGGCGAACGGCGGCCCTCGCCGTCGGTTGCTCCTCAGTAGCTCCACTCGAGACCGAGAGTGAGCGACCGCCTCGACCCTGGGATCACGTGCCGCGTGCCTTGATCTGCGGAGCCCCACACGCCGAGAGCGTTCACGCGATCGAGCGCATTGCTGAGTGACAGGATGCCCGCCAGCTGGGCAGTTCGCCCGAATAGCTCGGGGCGCCAAGCTTGGCGAAGGCCCAGATCCAGGCGCGCGTACAGGGGCAATCGCTCGCCGTTCAGCGCGCCGACGATACGCTGCGGACTGCCGGCCATGTCCTCGCTTCCCGCCAGCATGCTCTGCGGCGCCCACTGGACCTCCCCGTCAATCAGGCTCGTCGGTCGTCCCGCCGCGGTCCAGAGCGCCGCCCGCAGCGTCGTTCCCGGTCGCATTCTGTACCCGACGGCGGCGTTCAATGTCTGCGTGTTCGCGAACGACGGTCGGTAGCGCAGACCACTCGACTCGCGACTGCCGAGGGCCACCGCATACGCGACGTGGCCAACCAGACGCGCGCCTCGCCGCTCGAGGAGGATCGTCGCGCCGGAAGCCACGCCAGTGCCGCGGGCGACGCGATCGGTCGCAAAGGGCTGCGCGCTCACCGGCGCCACCAGAAGGAGGCCCTCCGAGCGTCGGGCGTACCCGCCGAGCGTGATTGTCGTGGCAGTCGCTACTTCGACTTGTGCCGACAGCGCTACCTGGTCTGCGAGGGCGACGGACCCTCCGCGCGCTCCGGCCGCCACGGGTAGCGCGATGCCGACGAGGGCATCGAGAATGGACTCGTCGTTGCGGAGCGATTGCACGTATTGATGCATCCGGGCGTACCCGGCGGAGAGCGCGAGTTGCGGAAACGGTGTGAATCGGGCCGACAGCCGCGGCTCGACCGCGCGCCACTGGCCTAAGCCAAGCTGATCCCTCGCTCCGACCGTGAACGCCCAGCGGCGTCCGGCGGTCCACTGATCCTCGAGGAAGACCGAGACCAAGCCCGGCGAGGCGACCAGCATCGGCAGCAGAGCGTCGTCGGCAGCGGCCGTGCCGCTGCGGCGCAGATCGTACGCCGTCCCGATTCGCTCCGCGCTGGCTCCTGCCGTGACGGCGTGATGGGCGGCGACACGCACGACCTCGCCGCTCACCCCGAGATCGCGAAACGTGCTCGTCAGCCTTACGGGCCCTGCGAGGGCCGCCCAGTCCGCGGTCGCATCGAACGTCGTCCGCCATGCCCGAGCGCCGAATGCGATCGGAGCCTGATTCCCACTCCGCCACACGAGCGCCTGGGTACCGGTGTTCCACTGAAATGCGTTGCGCGGTATTAGCGTCGCCGTGAGGACGGGGAGCTCTGACGCGACATCCCCAGCAGCCGACGTCGGCCCGTCTAGCGCCGCGGCGTCCACAAAGGCATCGAACGCGAGCCGATCGCTACTCCCGAACGACAGAAGCTCGAGAGCGCTCTTTCCGAACGGGACGGTGACTTTCGCGAAGATATCGCCGAAACTTGCCGTACTATTCGTCTGGTTGCTCCCACCAAGATCCGCCCTTCGGACGCTCCTGCGACCGCTCAGCACAAACATCGCGTTCGTGCCCGGGACCGATCCACTCACAGTCTGGCGTAACGCCATCGCGCCGACGGCGCCGCGAAAGTGCGTACCGGCGGCGGGCGGATCTCGGGTTGTCACCGCAATGACCCCGGACAGCGCATCACCGTAGCGTGCGGAGCCCGCGCCAGCGTGGACGGTCACCGAAGACACGACGTCAGGATTCACCGCGCCCAACAGTCCGGCGGCGTGGGAGGCGTTGTACAGCGGCACCCCGTCCAGGAGGATCAGATTCTGATCGCCGGACCCACCGCGCACGTGCAGCGCAGTCGGGGCGTCCGGGCCTGCGCTCACGTCCGGCAAGAGCGTAAGCGCCTGTAACACGTCAGCGTCGCCGAACGCTGGATTCGCGTGGAGACGGTCGCCATCGATCCGGTTCACCCCGAGGGCGTCGCTGCGATCAGCGAGCGCTGTCAGCGCCACGGTGTCGTTGACTGGCCGCTCCCGCCAGGACCGCACCGTCACCGGTCGCAATGGCAACGGTGCCGGCGTCAACGTCAGGTCGAGATCGAGCATCGTATCCTGGGCGGCGAACACGTCGACGGTCCGCGTCGCGTATCCTAGTCGCGAGGCGCGGACCGTGTGTGGGCCATCGGTCACGTCGTGAAGCACATAACGACCGGTGGAGTCGGACCAGGTCCGGAGGCCGCCGCCGCTCATGTCGCCGGCGCTCACGTCGATGAGGACGCCGGGGATTGGCTGGGCGGAATCGCCCGCGCGGACGATACCCCGCAGCGTGAACACTCCGCCCGCATACTGGGCGAGAATGAGCAGGGTGATTGTCAGCATACATGACCTCCAAGACTGCGTGACGGATCTCCGTCGGACATGTTTACTGCTCTTTCTGGTGTGGGCATCGTCCTCCGCCCCCGCGCGCCCCCATGAATGATACTGGGGTCAGCTCGCTCCGTCATGCGGTCACGCAGCTCCAGTTATCCGCGTCCGGATGCGCCTGCCGGGCGTCCTGCACGGCGCTAACAAGAGTCTTTCCGTGCAACCTCCGGCTATGGCGAGCGGTCTGCTGCGCGTCGTCGCCCCGTCTCCAGCCAGGGTGAGAAAGAGATGCTGTAGAAGGGTCGCGTCCGCGCTTCTGCCGAGTGGAATACGGGATAGCCGATGTCGAGCCGGAGCGTCGCTCGCCCAAGATGTGTCGGTGCCAGCCGTAGTCCAGTGGCGAGCACTGAGACGGCGACGTGATCCGTACTTGGCGCAACCGGAGACCAGCGCACAGAGGTCGCAGCGAGGATCGCACCGTCAAGGACGTATTCGCGCCCGACACCAACGAGATGCAGCGTCCGTTCCAGACTCCCTGCGACGGCAGCCTCTGCCAGTCGAGAGAGCCCCGGGATCGCTCGAAACGTGGGATCAAAGCTCGCAAGCGTACGAACGTCGGGGTCCGGATCGTTCAGTACCTCGGCCGCGACGCGCGCCGACCAGGTGCCCCGTGGAGCCGCGCGATACGCGGACACCGCCAGCCTCGCCGATGCCGCTGTCAGCGCGCCGTCGCGCAGGAAACCCGAGGCCCACGCATCGCCGACGAGGAGCGACGTCCCGATAGGCATCCACATGCGCCCGCCCCAGAGATCGAAGTGGAGCGCCGGCCGCTGCAGAGCGAGGTCGCGACCCACACCGACTATGCCCTCGCCCTCGTACCCACGCGGCAGGTCAGCGATCTCGTGCGTCGGCAAGTACCAGGACAGTGTATCATAGCGCGCGGTATGCAGCGCCAAGCCAAGGTCGATTCCCACGAATGAGCGACGCACGCGCGCTGGACCGACAATCGGCGCGCTATCAGGGCTGGCAAGCGACGTTCGTTCGACTTCGACGCCCACCAGGAGAGACGTGACCGAGGCGGTCGAGGCAGCGATACGGCGGCTGACGAGGACATGCGCTGTTTCGCGCCGCACGGTGTCCACAGAGGTGCGGGAAGACTGGCGAAACGCTCTTGCGACGTCCGCTTGGGCGCGCCAGCGGTCAAAGACACTCCGCGGATGCGTACCGAGCGACACCCTCCAGTCGCGTCCGTCGCGATACACGTTGCGACTCACAGTCGCCGCGAGGTTGGATCCGAAGAGCCAGGGATCCGAGTATCCGAGACCTAAGCCAAATCGCGACCCATCGGCCCGCGCATACAAACGCGCCGACCGGCCCGAGCCGAAGAGATTGCTCTCCTGGATGCCAACCACGGCGGAGTCGACAGCGCGCACAGTAAGCGTCGGAATTGTACTCCATGCGTCGCGCGTCGTGACCGTGAGCCGAACCCCCTCAGGGGATTGGCACCCGCTGGCCTCGAGCCGGACATCCGCGAGGTAGCGGAGGCGCCTCAGCTTGCGCAGTGACTCGGTTAGGCGAAGCGTGTCCACCAGGTCCAGAGGTGCGACGAGCAGCTCGCGACGCACCGTACCGGCATGGGAGCGCACGTGCAGCTTGCCGGCGATCGCCGGGACACCGGGGAAAAGGTCGGGCGACAGTGTCCGGACGTCTATCGCGAGGATTCGCCGACCCGAAAGACGGGCCATGAGATTGGCGGCTGGAATCGGCTCGCACGACTGCGCGTTCATTCGCGCCACGCCGCCCGCACAAAGGACACACGTCATCGAGATGACGCGGGCCACTGCAGGCACGCACCGATTCATGCAACGACCGGAGTTTGCGAGTGCTAGGCTCGGGCGGGCAGTCCGTTGGCTCGAAAAGAGCGGTCGAATACCTGCGGCGGGCGGCGGCGCGAATGCCGGACCCTGCTGGTTAACTCGGTGCTCCCTCCCCAACGGTTCCTTGGCGTACACCCAGAGGCACTGTCGCCGTGCGACTAGGGCTTCTTCTTCGCGTGCTTGGCTCGCGCCTCCTTTGCATCGGCAGCGGCTTCCTTCCGCTCTTGCGCCGGGGACTCGTGTGCCACATGGAGCACGGCGCCCGTCTTGGCATCCACGTTCACCTCATCGATGCCCTTCTTGCCCGGGACCTTGAAGTCGAACGAGTACATGAGCGTCCCCTTCTCGCGCTCGAGCTCGAGAGCCGCGACTTTGCCCCTGGGCACTCGCCGCTGCGCTGATGCCAGTGCGTTGGCCTCAGTGATCGTCGCTTCCCTCGCCAGCGAATCGGGAACGTCGCGCTTGTAGCTCGCCGGGACGGTCTGCGCCGAGGCCGTCCGGAAACCGACTAGCCCGGCCAGAACTGCGCCGGCCAGGACCATGCTCTTCTTCATATCATCCTCGTCATGAAAAGGCCAACCGCGGCGGCAGGTCGGCGCGCGCCGACGACCACCCCATTGGGCTGTGTCGAACGTGAAGCATACTCCCAGAACCTTACGCCGCGATTAAGCTCGGTGAATTGCCGCGGCTTATCGTCGGAAGGTGAGGGCCGGGGGCACCGCGAACCCCTACTCGCGTCGCGAGGCTATTGCGCAGGTGAGCACCACGCGCTACGAGACACGAGCACGGCCTCGCCTGGGCAAGCAAGAGGAGCGATATCGGTGCCCGCGCGGTGCGCGCGGCACCAGATATCTGCTCCTGACTTCCCCCATTCGCGTCCTGGCGGGCGCTCAAGGGGACCACAGAACGGAAAGGCGAAAAGCGAAGTACAGGGAGATGAGAGGGACGTGGCAATCTGCTCTTCCTTCCATCCTCCGCTGCTCCGATGCCCGCCGTCCGCACACCGCCAAAATGATTCGCTTCTCGCCCGAGGAGCTCACGCGGATCTCGGCGCGCGCCCCTTGCCTGCGACCGCACTCCGTGGCGCGAGCGCTGCGCTAATCGATGACTCCGACCCGGCACACGTTCACCGCTTTTCGCGAGCGCTGGCTCGCCCGCCGCGACGAGCTACGCAGGCTGCATGCCCTGGTCGACGGGGCTGCGCTCTGCGACCAGCTACTGGCCGACCTGGATCTAGTCGCCGACGAGACCGCGAACGAACACCTGTCGCTCCAACGCGCCGCCGTCGAATCCGGGTATTCGGCGGACCACCTCGGGCGCCTGGTGCGCGAAGGCAGACTCGGAAATGTGGGACGACCGCACGCGCCTAAGGTTCGGCGACGTGACCTCCCGCGAAAGAGCGCGCATCGCCTTGCCTCGCCGGCGACAGCTTCCTATGATCCGATCACCGATGCTCGGTCCCTCTTGGCCCGGCGCGGAGAATAGATATGTCTCCTCGTCGCACGCGCGCGATCAGTGGCGCGTATACAAGAAGGGAACGTGGGCCTGCTCACTCGGTCGTCGAGGATGCCGGGTCCGGCTGTTTCAAATCACGAAAGGCGGGTTCTTTTATCGCGAGGTGCACGTTCCTGGCTGCGGCAAGGATCGCGTGTCCCTGCATACGCGGGAGCGTTCAGAAGCTGAACGGCTCGGCCGAGTGCTTCTTGCCTCGCTCCTCTCGGGCGTCGCCCCCAAGTTGTCCGCGGTGGTACGGTTGAGCGACCTCGCCTCGGCATTCACCACCGAAGCGCCGATGTTTCTCGATAACTCCGCACGGACAAAGGCGGACTCGCTCACACGGATCGCGATCCTGCGTGCTGCGTTGGGCGACGCGACGGATGTGAGAACGCTGACGGAGCATCACATCCGGCAGTATGAGGCGCGTCGGAGAGCGGGCGGCATCCCATACGGTCCGCACATGCTTCTGACGCCCGTAGTGAGGCAACGGAGCGTGCAATCGGATGTGAAGCTCCTCAAGCAGATGTTGTATTGGGCCTGTACGCGCCCAATGCCAGACAGCGGCCCGTGGCTCGAACGAAACCCGATCGCGCACGTCCGCGTGAAGGGTGAAGTAAATGTCCAACGGCCCGTGGCAAGCCTTGAGCGCTTCGAGGCGACGCGTAGCGCGATGCAGGATATGCAGGCTCGCTATTCTGGCGAGGCGCGCATGTGCGACAGCGCCGCCGCGCGGGCACGAGGTAGAAGGCGGTATCTCTCGTGGGTCCGGGCAGAGTTCGGCCTCATGCTGCTCGAGGCCACCGGCCGCCGCCGAGGCGCCATCATGGGGCTTCGCTGGTCCGACTTCGACTTCGAGGCGCGTCGTGTCACGTGGCGCCCCGAGCACGACAAGAAGAAGCGGTCCTGGCTGGTCAGCTACTCCGAGGAATTCTTCGCGACGGTGCGGGAGTTTCGGCGCCGTCTTGAAGCGGTGGGCGGGTACGTCTTCCCACGAGCGGATGACGGCGAACGGCCGGCGCTGGGCGAGCTCCTCTCCCAACGTATTCGGCAGGCAGAGGAGGCGGCGGCATTGCCGAAGCTCGTGGGTGGAACGTGTCACCCATATCGCCGGAAGTGGCGTTCCGAACGATCGCACCATCCGCTGAAAGCAGTTGCGGTGGCCGGCGGCTGGACTGACTTCGACACCATGCTCCGGTGCTACGATCAGCCGGATGACACCGACCTGCTGGCCGTGACGAGCGAGCCACGCAAGCGGCGAGAGCTATCGCTCGCTCACGGAGCCAAGAACAACTAAGAAGCTGGAAAGAGCATGACGCCCGAGAAACTGACATAGAAACTGACTAACTTGTCAACGATGATTGAAATTAGACATTTTCGATGATCGAAATTAGACACTCGCCGGCGACGAGCCGTCAGGGCGTCCGGGCCTCCTGCCGCGTGCGACGGCGGGGACGGGCGGGGGGATCGGCGAGCTCACGCTGAGACTGGAGCGCGGCCGAGACCTCGGCGTGGTGGCGCATGCGGTAGCTATTGCCGCGGATGTTGACGATGTGGCAGTGGTGGACGAGCCGGTCGATCAGCGCACTGGCCATGACGTCGTCCCCGAAGA
>JALYXJ010000333.1 GCA_030947165.1 Gemmatimonadota bacterium | reverse complement strand
CGCGCGCTCTGTCGTTGGGGGATGTCCGATCAGGGGCTCGGCGGCTTCGTCACGACTCCCGGGAAGATCGCGCTCAATGCGATCGCGGGTGAGGCAATCGTTCCCGCGCCTTTCTTGTGCTGCAGGGTGATGATCAGGTCGGTGAATCCGGCGTACGGCGTTGCTTTGTCGAGACGGGGAATGGTATCCGACTTGATTCGATTAGCCGCGGCCAGAATCTCCGGCGGCGACGCGATCACGACTCCCGGAATGAGCGTGATGTCGGCGTCACGGAGCGATTGCGATCTATTGGGGTAGGGCGCAGTCTGTGCACCGAGAGCCAGGGTGTCCACCGCCTTGCCGACCGAGTCTCGTTTGACGGCGAACACCGCGTAGTAGTAACCCACGGGTGGTCGCGACAGGGCGGAGTCATCCAGCACCAAGATTCCTCCGAAGACACTGGCCGTCCCGCGACCGGACAGCACAAAGACATAGGCGCTGTCCGGCTTGGCGTTGAAGGTCCCGAAATTGAGAGGACCGCTGCTGGAGGTGGTCGTCGAGAAAGACCGCCAGAGCGGGCGCGAGGCGCCGGGAGTAGTGGCCGACGCGTTATCCTCGACCGTCACGAGAAGAAGGTTCTTGGCCAGAGGATCGCTGCCCAGGGATAGTTTGGTAATGTTGACGATGATGGTGAGCTTGGCGCCGCCTATTGTGAACGACGAGACGTTGGACTGGCGGAGCGTGGTGTCGGTGCGGAAAACCGGGTCCCCGGCGGCGTTGACGGTGGTGTCCGTTCGCGCGACGACCAGTGAGCCGACCGCCTTGACGAAGCCGGACGCGGCGCTGTCCGTCTGACTCCCAAGCCACAGCTGGTACACGCCGCTCGTGAGCGGCTCCAACCCCTGCAGCGTTACCTTGATGCCCGTCGAGTCGGTGGCGGGCGCCGTGACGTCCACCGTGCCGTGGGGCAGGTTCGTTCCCACCTTCGAGAGTCGGAAGTTATAGGCCGGGGGACCGAAGGGGTCTGTCACTGCGGCGCGATCCTGCGAGCAGCCCACAGCGATCGCGAGAGCGGCGAATGCTACTCCCTCCCGCGCGCGGCCGGCGAACGAGAGGCGCTTCATGGCTGCCCCTCCGCCACCGGCCGTGCCGGCGTGAAGCTGAACCCGAGACTCACCATGAGATTGTGGACGGTGGCCTTGGAGGCCGGTAGCGTCGGGACATCCTCCGGAAACCGGGTGTTCGCGAATCGAGCCTGGGTGGGCCGCAGCCGCTCACGGTCGTACTTGGTGAAGATCAGATCACGCAGATCGAGCTGTAAGCCGGTGACGTCGGTGACGTGATAGAGGAAACCACCGCCCAGCGTGCCTGAGGTGTGCGTGAACTTCTTGCTCCCGCTGTTTACTTGCGGGTCCAGGTACATGACGTATTGCCCTATCGCGCCCAGGAGATAGGGAGTGAGCCTGCCCGGCAAGCGAAGCATTGCGCCGACGTTGGCATCTACGATCGTGATGGGCTGGGTCACCTTGAGCAGAAAGGTCGTATCACCGAAGGAGATCTGAGCGATGAAGTCCTCGCCGCGCGTCTGGGGGCGCGAAAAGGTCAGTCCCGTGCCGATCGAGAAGTTCCGGGTGAGCGCATACATGGCGTCGAGCCCGAGTGCCGCGTTGGGCTCGATGCTCGTGGCGCGATCGAAGCGCAGATATCCCCCCCGCGGCATCACGGCGAAGCGTCCCGGCGCATCCTGAGCCGAAGCCGCGGCGGCGACGAGCGCCACCGCAGCCAGAGTCACGCCTGCAAGGGCGCCGACTGCCGAGCCGAGCTTCCGTACTATTCGCATGGCGAACGCGCTCCTCGTCAAATGGTCGGAGGCAGGCATCTAGTGACCGAACTCGAACGAGAACACCTGCACGTTCTGCAGGTCGCCCACCGATGTGTAGGCGTAGTCCAATCGAATGGCCCGCCCCGCGACCGGGAGCCGGAGCCCACCCCCGCCCGAGAGCCCGTAAGTTCCCGAGCTACCGGTGGCACGCCCGTCGTTGTAGAAACGCTTCCCGCCGCGGAGGAAAAGAATGTTGGCGTAGCTGTACTCGAGGCCAAGGGCCATCTGGTTTCCCGTATCGGTCGCCTTGTTGAACGAGAGCTCGCCCACAACGCTGTTCTTGCCGGCAGCCGGACCAAAGAGCGCGTTGGCACCGCCGAAAACGTCGCTGCCAAGCGAGAAGCGGAAGAGCGTGGGAAGGTCGGTGCTGAGCGTGCCGAATTCGACCGCCGTCTGTTCCTTGGAGAACTGGTCGCTGTTGACCTTCCGCTCGATCAGAGCGCCTCGCGCGCGCGCGCTCGGTCCGAGGTTCTGGATGGACGCCCCTATGCTGAGACCGTAGAGGCCCGTCCGGAACTGGGTGCCCACGTCCAAGGCGCCCCAGCTCACCGACGCGCCGCTGACTCCTTCGCTCACGTGCTTCACCGTCGCCCCCAACTCCAACCGGTCGGTCAGGCGGCGCGCATAGCTGATGCCGATCGACGAGGAGCTCCAGTCGAACGTACTGCCGAGCGTCGGGTCGCCGCCCGCCGGGTTGTCTTCCGTCGTACGCTCCATGTTTCCGGAGCTGAGATTGATGAAGCTTGCGCCGAGCACGCCCGCTCCCAGCGGGATGGCGACGCCGATGAAGCTGTGTGTGATGTTGAGACCGGCGTAGAGGTCCGCGCGGGTGGCGCCGACGGCAAACTGCTCCGTGTTGGCGGCGCCGGCCGGATTCCAGTACCACGACGTCGGCCCCTCGACCAGCGCCGTCAACGCACCCGCCATCGCCTGCGCCCGGGCGCCGACGCCAAGCTCGAGAAAGTTGGCACCACGGGTTCCCTGACGCGTGGGCGGATTGTTTGCGTTGGGGATGAGTCCGCCCGGTAAGTCCTGGGCGGCGAGCGTTCCGGTGAGCACCACCCCCGAGAGAGCGGCCGCGACGAGCGTGATTCGAGTTGCGTGCATATCGCCCCCTGTTAGCGGATCACGACGAACTTGCCGCGGGCAACCTTGGTCTGCCCCGACACGCTCTTTCCAGTCACCACGTAGACGTACAGGCCTGTCGCGAGCGCCAGAGATTCTCGCGTTTGGAGGTTATACGGGAGGTCCCCCGTCCCATTGAGGTCCGCCTCGGTCCACGTCAGCTGCTGCAGGAACTGCCCGCTCACCGAGTAGATCCGGATGGTGCCGGTGGCCGGCAGACCGGTGAACATAATGCGGCCCGAACCGATGCGCTGATTGCCGACCTGATCGAACTGCGACTGGAAGACCCACGGGTTGGGCACCACCCGAATCCCCTTGAAGTCCCCGGCCGCGAACGTCGCCGGCGAGGGAGTCAGAGAATTCGTCTGGAACGCGATGTCGCTCGCCGCGCTGAACCCGACGTTGAAGGTCACGATGTGCTTCCATCCTGCCTGGTACGGCAGGTAGCCCGTCGCGCCCGGCGAGCCCACGGCGAGCGGATTACACGACGCTCGTGGGTTGGTACACCCGAGTGTCGTCTGCGCCAGCGTCACGACGGTGTCCACAACCTGGAATGGCCGGCTGTTCGACGGGTTGATCACGACCGTGTCCTTCACCATGCTGTCACGGGTAACGGCCTCCAGAACGACGAACTCGTCGCCTGGCACCCAGACGTCCTCCGGCACGGTGACGCTCAACGTGTCGTTGCCGCTACCGAGCTGGATCGAGTTCGGGCGACCCAGGGAGCTTCGCTTGACCATCGCGAGAATCCCTGGCCGGCCGAAGGTCGTGTTCTGGACAGCGAAGGGGAACTTGGCTGCAATCAACGGTTTCCCGGCATACGAGGGGATCGCCGCGACGATCAGCGAATCGATTCGGGCGCTCGTCGCTCCGGTCGCCGCGACCGGTCGCGCGGTCAGCGACGCCGCAAAATCCTGCTGCGTGCTGGTGCGGAGCTTGAAAAACACTCCGGGTCCGAACGCGTCGTCCGCGAATGTGAACACGTAGGCGCCGCTCCCGAAGGGCCGCGCGGCGCTGGCGCCCTGATACTGGACGCCGAAGCTATTGAGGATGTCGTTGCGGATCGTGTCCCCGTTGGCCTTTGTCGTCACTCCTTTGGCGCCGCCATTGAGCACCAGAGCGCCGGCCGTAGACGCGTCGACATTGAGAAGGAAGCCGGGGAAGTCGGAGCGCACGAGGAATTCAGACGGCGTCGCGCCAGTGCCTGTCAGGTTGGTCGATATGAATAGCGGCTGTCCGGGTGGCAGACCGGTGACCAACAGGAATCCGATTGCCTGGACCGTATCAGTGGTGATGATGGTCTTGCCGCTGGTGGTGATCACCGGTGGGGTCGAGCTGCCGGCGAGCTGGACCACCCCGGGCCCGGTGAACGTCTGCGACTTGGTCACGGCCTCCGACTTGCCCGTTCCGCCCACCTTCGCAGGGCCAACCACGGTTTGGACGACCACCGTGGTTGTCACCGTCTTGGCAGCGGTATCGTTCACGCTCGTCACGATGAACCGGTTGCCGAAAACGAGTCGGAAGGATCCTCCGGTCGTACGCTGCGTGAAATTGATACCCACCGGGATCGTGGCGCGGCCGAAGGTATCCGATTGGAAGGCCGCCTTCGCCAACTGCGCCCCGGCGGCAAAGGTGATCGGCACGTACACCTTCGCGACCGTGGGCCCCGACCGCTGCAAGGCACTCTGGATGGTGTCGGCCAGCACCAACTCGCGAGCGATCAACGTGCCACCGGCGGAATCCTTCACCGTGGCGCGGAATCCCTTCGAGCGGGTGACGAAGGAATACAGGTACGTTCGCCCACCGATGACGTTCCGATCCAGGAAATTGAGCGGAACCTGGTAGTTCGCATCCGGCTTGAGAATGGCGTACGCCTGGAATCCGTTACCGAGGAGCTTGCCACTCTGGTCCACCGCGGGCGCGTTCTGACAGCTCGCATCCCGGGTGAACGTCGCGCCATCCGTGCACGACTTGAAGATCAGCACCTCGGCGAGATTCGTTGTGGCTCGCGCCCTGATACTGTCTACCAGCGTCGGATTCAGGGTGCGCAAGCGCTTGAGCGAGGGGTCCGACGATGTCGCGAGGTCGGCGGCAAATTTGAGGAGAAAGCGGTCCACATATTTCACCGGTGCGTCGGTGAAGTGGATGTTGACCAGGGGATCACCCGACGCCCCCGTCTGCACTTCGACCGCCGAGACGACTGGAGGAGTCGGCGGCTTGGGAGTCAGAAAGAAGCTGGTGTAGGCATCGATGACGTTGTTCACCAGCGCCTCGAACGATGCCGAATCGGGGGCACCGATGAAGGCCATCACGAACGACGTCGTGTCGCCGGACTTGAGCTTGAACGGCCCCGCGGTCATCGCGCCACCCACGTTCCCCTGCCGGTTCACCTGCTTCCCCGGCATCGTGTCGGCGAACGTCGCGACGCAGCCCTGCAGATCGCAGGTATCGAAGTGCAGCGTATCCTGGATGCCGTCGTGGTTGTAATCCCAATTGCCGGGGATGTAGGCGTTGAATCGAGAATCGCGAGTCGGGTACGCCTTGTTCTTGAAGATCCTCCAGTATTCCGTGGTGGCGAGCTCGTTCGGGCTTCGACCGTCGAAAATGTTGGACGGAGTGGAGGAGATCATTCCGAACGCACGCTTGTCGTTCGCGTTCCAGGTGTTCGCCCAGCAGCCACCGAAGCCGCAGGAGTGGCCGTGGTTGAAGGTGATCGTGTCGCCCCGGTTCACGTTCGTCGGACTGAAGAACGGAGACCCGGGACGGGTCAAGAGCTTGTTGCGCATGTCGCCGATCGGGCTCTTGAGCATCACGATGCCGACCACGCCGCTGGCGAACCCGATGTTGGCGCAGGGGGAGACACCCGCGGGCACGATGGCCCCGTTGCAGCCGGGGTTGACCCCGCTCTGGGTTTCCTTGAGCGTGCTCTGCGACGGGATATAATAGACGGCGTTCGCCTGCGCCGCACCGAAGCCGGTCTCGAGCCCCATGTACAGCGAGTCGAAGTCCACGCCCGCGCCACCGTAGACCTTCTTGCTGTTGTTGACGACGATGAAATTGTAGAACGCCGCATTGGAGATCGTCGGGAGCGCGAAGCTGTACGCGTCGAAGTGGACATCCAGCCCCAGCGGATAGCCGCCGATGGTGGGCGCACCGGAGCCCAGCGGCGTGACCCCGCCGTAGGACTTGAGGATGTCCTGGTAATGATCCGAGATCTCGCCATAGGTGGAGAAATCACCGAGGAACTGCGACTGATCCCGCTCCGAATCCGGGATCTTGAAGGAGTCGAAGCGAAAGTTCGTCTTGTCCCGGTCGAACGCCCGAATGAACGCCGAGTCCGGGATCGGTCGCGGACCGCCGAAGCCGGACGGGCCCCAGGTCTCGGGGCAGGTGCTCCCTGCCAGAAGTGAGATGCCAGCTCCGATGTAGCCATTCAGTGGAGACTGATTGTCGCGGCAGCTTCCATCGGTCGTGCTCGTCACGCCGGAGAAGATCTTTCCGATCTGGGCATCCGCGGGCCCGAACTCGGCTCGGCCGGAGAAGAGCAGGTAGTTGTAGAAGGTCGTCCACCCGTCGCCCTTCACGAGCCCACCGATGGTCGGGTAGATCGATCGGATCTTGCGGAACTCCGAGGGCGGTGTGCCGGCGGTGAGGTTCACCTCGAACCAGTTGAAGCGGTAGCTTCCGTCCTTGAAGACATCTCCGCATTCGCCGACAGTGAATCCGTCGGAGCAGGGCCCGAGGTTCGTGGCCAGCCAGCCGAACTGTCCCGTCATTTTCATGCCGGTGACTGCGAGATCGCCCAGCGCGAAGAGATCGAATCCAGGCTTCCGCCGCGTGTAGTTGGGTGTCTCCGGCGTTTCGCTGAGAATGACGTTCCGGTTGTCCGCCGGCCGTCTCTGGGCGTGGCCTGGCGCCGGCACTAGAACCGCGGCAGCGACAAGAAAAGGAAACAACACGCGAGGGATCGCTGCGGTCTGACGCAACACTGTGCTCATGCGTGGGTCCTCGGAGGCAAGGCGGTCGCGCACCGGCTGGAGACAGCC
>JALYXJ010000308.1 GCA_030947165.1 Gemmatimonadota bacterium | reverse complement strand
CGAGAGAGGCGCCCCGTCGTGCATCTGCTGTCCACGGCAAAGGGCGGCCGCGGATGTTCGCGGCGAAGGGCGACGCGGATCGCTCCGTTGTGAGCGGCGGGGTGCCGAGCGCCGGGCGAGGGACAGGATTGAGGGGGAAGGCATACCCCCAAATGCAGTCGCTGTATCCGCGTCCCTCCGCGATCTGCCGTTGCCTCCCCTCAGCAGCCCTTGAGCCAGAGCTCCAGCTCGTTGCCGCGCGCCCCGTCGTTTCCGCCACGAAGGGCCTGGCGTGCGGCGTCGATCTGGGAGCGGACCGCGATCGGACCGGTGCCGCCCTCGACCTCGCGGCGCTCGGTCGACCGCGACGGAGAGAGAGCGTCGAAGACATCCGGCTCGAAGCAGGAGTGCGCTTCGCGGAACACATCGAAGGGAAGCTGCTGCAGCTCGACGCCCTGCTCCTCGCTCTCGCGAACCAGCCGGCCGACCACGCCATGCGCATCGCGAAAGCTGGCGCCCTTGCCGACCAGGTAATCGGCGAGATCGGTGGCCATCATGGTGCTGGAAACGGCCGTCCGCATGCGTTCGGTGCGGAAGCGGAGCTCGGCCAGCGTTCCGCTCACGGCCGGCAGGATGAGCAGCATCGCATCCACGGCGTCGAAGAGGGCGCGCTTGTCCTCCTGCAGGTCCTTGTTGTAGCCGGTCGGGAGCGCCTTGATGGTCGCGAGGAGGGTGGTCAGGTCGCCGAGCATGCGCGCGCCGCTCTGGCGAGCGAGCTCGAGCGCGTCCGGGTTGCGCTTCTGCGGCATCATGCTCGACCCGGTGGTGTAGGCATCGCCGAACTCGACGAAGCCGAACTCGCTCGAGCCGAAGAGGATGAGGTCCTCGGAGAGCCGGGAGAGGTGAACACCGAGCATCGCCAGCGCGAACAGGAGGTCGGCGACGAAGTCGCGGTCGCTCACCGCGTCCATGCTATTCTGCGACACGGCCGCGAAGCCGAGGCTGCCCTGAAGCAGGACCCGGGAAATGGGGTAGGCACACCCGGCGATGGCGCCGGAGCCGAGTGGGAGCACGGCCGCACGCTTCGACGCATCGGCGATCCGGGAGCGATCGCGCTCGAGCGGCCAGAAGTGCGAGAGCATCCAGTGAGCGCCGGAGACGGGAATGGCCCGCTGCAGATGGGTGTAGCTCGGCATGAGCGCTCCCTGGAGCCGCTCGGCGTGCTCGAGCATCACCGCCTGGAGCTCCTGCACGGCGGTGCCAATCTCGGTCGCGGCGTGCATCGACCAGAGGCGGGTCGCGGTGGCGACCTGGTCGTTCCGACTCCGGCCGGTGTGCAGCTTGGACGCCACGTCGCCGATCTCCTCGTGGAGCATGCGGTCGATCATCGTGTGGACGTCTTCGTCGGCGGCGATGGGCTGCACCCCCGACCGTAGACGGGCACCCACGGCGTCGAGCCCCTGCTCCAGAAGCTTGCTCTCCTCGAGGGTGAGGACGGAGGCGCCCCAGAGCGCGACTGCCCACGCTCGGGATGCGTGGACATCGAAGGGCCAGAGGCGGAAGTCGGTGCCGATGGACCGGTTCACCGCCTCGAGCGCCGGGGCGGTGCTCCCCGTGAATCGTCCCCCCCAGAGCTTGTGGGAGGGCTTGCCCTGCTCCTGGGTCTCCGGCGGCATCACGCGATCGCGAGCGAGGTGGCCTTGGCGTCGGCGGCAGCGCCGGCCGCCTGCGCCAGCTGCTGGTCCTTGAGGGCGCGCACCCGCTGCGAGAGGCCGTAGAGCCGGATGAAGCCGGCGGCATCGCTCTGCTCGTACACGTCGTCCTCCCCGAAGGTGACGAAGCGCTCATCGTACAGCGCGTGCTCGCTGGCCCGACCGGCCACGGTCAGACTGCCCTTGTAGCAGCGCAGAGTAATGGCTCCGGTCACGCGCACCTGGGTGACGTTGACGAACGCGTCGAGCGCCTCGCGCTCGGTGGTCCACCAGCGTCCCTCGTACACCAGGTCGGCGTAGCGCGGCGCCATCGCGTCCTTGGCGGCAAGGGTGCGGCGGTCGAGCACGAGCTGCTCGAGTTCGCTGTGAGCCGTGTAGAGGAGCGTGCCGCCCGGCGTCTCGTACACACCGCGTGACTTCATGCCGACGAGGCGGTCCTCGACGAGGTCGATGCGGCCAACGCCGTGGCGTCCGCCGACTGCGTTCAGCGCCTCGAGCAGCGGTACCGGCTCCATGGAAACGCCGTTGACCGACGTCGGCGTTCCGGCGACGAAGCCGATCGTGACATCCTCCGGCTCGGTGGGAGCGGAGCGCGGATCCTGGGTGAGCTGGAAGAGATCGGCCGGAGGCACCGAGTTCGGGTCCTCGAGGATCCCACCCTCGTGCGAGAGATGCCAGATGTTGCGGTCGCGCGAGTAGATCTTGGCGGTGGTCGCGGACACTGGGATTCCCCGCTCGGCGGCGTAGGCGAGCGCGTCCTCGCGGCTCCGGATGTCCCAGATGCGCCAGGGGGCGATCACCGGAAGGTCGGGGGCGAAGGCCGCGTAGGTGAGCTCGAAGCGCACCTGATCGTTGCCCTTGCCGGTGCAGCCGTGGGCGAGCGCATCGGCACCCACCTGTCGGGCGACCTCGACCTGGCGCCGCGCGATCAGGGGGCGCGCCATCGAGGTGCCGAGCAGGTACTTCCGTCCGTAGATCGCTCCTGCCCGTAGCGTCGGCCAGATGAAGGACTCGACGAACTCTTGGCGGAGGTCCTCGACGTAGCATTCATCGGCGCCGGAGGCGATCGCCTTGGCGCGCACTCCGTCCAGCTCATTGCCCTGCCCGATGTCGGCGGCGACGCAGATGACGCGCGCGTCGTAGCGCTCCTTGAGCCAGGGGACGATGATCGAGGTGTCCAGCCCGCCCGAGTAAGCGAGGGCGATGGTGCGAATCATGGGCGCTCCGCGAGTGGATAACTATGCAGTCTCATCGCATATTTAACGACTGCGAGGGGTAGCGTCAAGCGTCGCGATGGGTGATTCCGGCCGGCGCGGATCTACGCGCCGCCGAGGGAGCGGAGGCGCCGGCTGAGGCGTTCCCGGGCGGCCCCGGAGCGGCAGATGATCAGGACTGTGTCGTCGCCGGCGAGGGTGCCGATGACGTCGGGCCATTCCTCGGCATCGAGGGCAGCGGCGATCGGCTGGGCTCCTCCGGGCAGGGTATGGAGCACGACCAGCTCTCCCACGCCGCTGACGTCGGTGAAGAGAGGGGGGAGGAGCAGCTCCAGCCCCGGGCTGCCGTCGTCGGCAGAGCTATCGGGCAGCGTATAGCGGGAGCCGTCGGCTTCCGGGACGCGCGCCACGCGCATCTCTCGAAGATCGCGCGAGAGCGTGGACTGGGTCACATCCCAGCCACGGTGCAGCAGCAGCTTGCGAAGCTCCTCCTGGCTGGAGACGTGCCTCGACTCGATCAGCTCCGCGATGGTGGCCTGTCGCTCGCGCTTGTTCGCCATGGCCCAGAATAGCCGCGGCCGGCGGAAAAAGCCATTGACATCGGCCCGCTGCAATAATATGCATTAATAGTGCATAAACTCCCTGTGGGCGTCCTCGGGGCGAGCGGGTACGCGGGGCGCGAGCTCTGCGCGCTGGTGACGCGACACCCGCGGCTCGAGATCGCCTTCGCCGCGGCGAACGAGCGTCGCGGCCAACGCGCGCGGCTCGGTGGCCGCGAGATCACCTTCGTCGCTCCGGACGACGCTCCCCTCGGAGCGGCGGCGCTCGTCTTCAGCGCCCTGCCCCATGGCGCCTCGGGCGAGTGGGTGGCGCGGGCCGAGGAGGCGGGGGCCAAGGTCATCGATCTGTCGGCGGACCTACGCCCCGGCAATGGGGCCGGGCCCCGGGCCTTCCCTGCCCCCTATGGTCTGACGGAGCTGATGCGTGAGGAGGTACGTGGGGCGCGGGTCGTGGCGAATCCCGGCTGCTATGCCACCGCGGTGCTGCTGGCGCTCGCTCCTCTTCTCGAGCGCGGGCTGGTCGCGCCCGGAGCCACGATCGCGATCAACGCCGCGAGTGGCGTGACGGGCGCCGGCTTCACCCCCAAACCCGAGCTTCTGTTCGCCGAGGTCGCCGAGGATTTCCGGCCGTATGCCGTGGGCAACGTGCACCGCCATCTAGCGGAGATGCGGGCGGTGCTGGCCGCTTTCGGCACCGACGCCGACCTCGTCTTCACCCCGCACCTCCTGCCGGTGGCGCGAGGCATCCTCGCCACGATCGTCGTCCCGCTGGCGGGCCCGCTCGCCGACCCGCTCGCGCCCTGGCGCGAGAGGTACGCGGGCGAGCCCTTCATTGAAGTGGGGGAGGAGATACCGAGCCTCCGCGACGTCGTGCACCGCAACGTGGTGCGGATCAGCGCGACCGCGGTGACGGGTACCCGGCAGCCGACGCTCGTGGTGATCGCCGCCATCGACAACCTGGTGAAGGGCGCGGCCGGACAGGCGCTTCAGAACGGCAACCTGGTGATGGGTCTGGACGAGACGCTGGGGCTGCCGTCGTGACGTGGGTGGTGAAGATCGGAGGTCGGCCGCAATCGGACGCGGCCATGCCCGCAGCGATCGCCGCGGCGTGGCGCTCGTCGCCCGGCGCGCTCTGCCTCGTGCATGGCGGCGGCGACGAAGTGACGGCGCTCCAGCGGCAGCTGGGCATCGAGCCGACGTTCGTGCACGGCCGGAGGGTGACGAGCGACGCCGATGTGGCGATCGTGCGGATGGCGCTCTCGGGCACGATCAACAAGAGGTTGGTGGCGCAGCTCACGAGCCAGGGCGTCGCGGCGGTCGGACTCTCCGGCGAGGATGCCGGTCTGCTCGAGGCGGAGCTGCTGGATGCGCGCCGATTCGGCCGCGTGGGTGTTCCGGCCCGAGTGAACGCGGCACTGCTGCAACTCCTGCTCGATGCGGGATATCTGCCGGTGCTGTCGCCGCTCGCTCGAGAGGTGAGCGGTGCCGGCGCCGGGAATGGTGCGGCGGTCAACGTGAACGGGGATGATGCGGCCGCGGCCGTGGCCGCCGCGCTCGGAGCGACCGAGCTCCTTCTCGTCTCCGATGTCCCAGGCGTGCGCGTGGGCCCGGAGCTGCTCGCCTCGCTGGACGTGGACGAGGCGGCGGCGATGATCGCCAGCGGAGCGGCAACGGGCGGGATGGCGGCCAAGCTCGAGGCCGCGATGCGCGCGCTCTCCTCCGGTGTGAGCCGAGTGCGGATCGGCGATCTCGATATGCTCGCCGAGCGTGCGCGCGGCACCGAGCTGACTCTGTCGCGGAGCCTGGTATGAGCACGTCCCTGTTGACGGACCCCGGGCTCGCGGCCGGAGCTGCCGGGGCTCACGGAGCCGCCGAGATCGACGCGCTCCTGCCCGTCTACCGTCGCGCTCCGATGCGCCTGGTGCGCGGCGCAGGAGTGGAGCTGTTCGACGATACCGGCCGAGCTTATCTGGATTTCACCAGCGGCATCGCGGTGAACGCGCTGGGCTATGCCGATGCCGGCGTCGAGCGTGTCATGCGTGAGGCGATGGAGCGCGGGATGCTCCATGTCTCGAATCTCTATCGCACGGAGCCGGGTGAGTCGCTGGCGCGGGCGCTGGTGGAGCGATCGTTCGCGTCGAGCGTCTTCTTCTGCAATTCCGGCGCGGAGGCGAACGAGGCGGCGTTCAAGTTCGCGCGGCGGTGGGCGCGTGAGCGCGGCGGAGCGGGGAAGCACGAGATCCTCGCGCTCCGCGGCAGCTTTCACGGGCGCCTGTTAGCGTCGCTTGCGGCCACGGACCGGCCGGCGTATCGCGCGCCCTTCCGTCCGCTCGCCGGCGGCGTATCGATCTGCGAGCGCGACCTCCGCGAGCTGGATGCGGCCGTCGGCGCCGCGACGACCGCGGCGCTGATCGTCGAGCCGGTACAGGGGGAGGGCGGTGTTCGGGTGCTCGACGCCGGCTTTCTCCGCGAGCTCCGCGCGCTGACGCGCGATCGGGGGGTGGCGC
>JALYXJ010000307.1 GCA_030947165.1 Gemmatimonadota bacterium | reverse complement strand
GGGGGTGACGTACGCAGCGCTCCTCGTGCATCGGAGCTGGCGTCCGCTCTGGACGGCCAGCGCCCTCGTGCTTCCGCTGCTCTCCCTCGCGGTCGCTCAGACGGTGTCCACGAGCCGTCGGGCGCATGCTGCGGTCTTCGGGATCTGGACCGTGTTCGCTCTCGCAGCGTGGCAAGCGGAACGACGGCGCGGCGAGCCGACGAGGGGCGGCGCGCACCTGCTTGCGGCTGGCCTGCTTGGTACGGTCGCGGTGGGCGAGCTTCTCTGGCCATATCCCCTCGGGCTCGTCGCGGGACTGATCGCCTGGGGGTTGGTGATGGCTGCGTCGCTGCACGACGAGCTCAGCCCGCTTCCATTGATCGCGGTGGCAGTCGCGCTCGGCAGCGCGGCCCTGTCGGCGCTCGATCAGCTCGCCAGCCGCCAGGCGTACGCCTACGTCCCCTTCCTGACGCGGTCGTCGGCGTCGGCGCTCATCGCCACGCTCGGGCTCGGCATTGCCGGGCTCCTCATCGCCCGCGCGCCGGGCGAGCGCGATACGAAGTGGGCGGATCGGGCAGTGCGGCTGGGGGCCGTGGCGGCGTTCGCCATCCTGTGGGGACGGATGGAGATGGCGCAGGCGTTCAGCCCGGATCTCTCCACCTTTCTACTGATCGCCTACTACGCCGGGTGCGGCCTCGCCTCGATCCTGGCGGGGCGGATTCTCGGCGTCCGCCCGCTGCGGATCGCCGGGCTGGGGCTGGCGATCTACGCGGCGGTGAAGGCAGTGGTGGAGGCGTCGTTGATCGGCGGCGTGCTGCTGCGCGTGGGCGCGTACGGAGCCGTCGGGGTCTTCCTGCTCGGGGCCGGGTACCTTTATAGAGAGCGGGCAAGCAGGGTGGCGGGGCCGGTGGCGGGCTGAGCGGGGGGCGCGCGGGATGCGTCGGGAACAACACCGCGATGGGCGGTGGGCAACTGCCAGCAGGCGCGCAACAGCGCAACGAAAATGGCCTTTGCGCCTGTGCGTTCCTGCTTGGCTCTTCCCCATTGCCCACTGCGGTGTCGTTCGAGATCTCAGTACCGCGGTGGTGTTCGAGATATCACTCCCGCGATGTTGTGCTCGATCTCACCCGACCGGTTGACATAGGGTGAATCCCCGATAAATTCATGGGGCTACGGGGTTTTCGCTTCCACCCGTGCATCGGCTCACTGCGGCCGACTCCTATGGGCTTCCGGCGCGGCCGGAAGGGTTCTCAGACCGCCGGCGCTCAGGCGCTGATCCCGACAAGCAACGCAGGACAATTTGACGCCGGGCTGACAGAGACGGCGCGCCTTGGGTCCCCGCTCGCGCATGAGAGGCGAGCACACCCTGGCGAGAGCGGATGGATACCGGCCCGACTTCGGGCGCCTGGTCCACCCGCGTTTGTATTTGCTGAATCGAGATTGTTGCTGGGCGCCGCCGTGTGACTGCTACGGATTGGCCGCCGCAACGGACACCTGACGGATCGGGACATGGCACGCACAACGTCGCTCGATAATTATCGGAATATCGGCATCATGGCGCACATCGATGCCGGTAAGACGACGACGACCGAGCGGATTCTTTACTATACCGGCAAGAACTACAAGATCGGCGAGGTGCACGAAGGCGCCGCGACGATGGACTGGATGGAGCAGGAGCAGGAGCGCGGCATCACGATCACGTCGGCCGCGACGACCTGCTTCTGGCTGCGCCACGGTCAGTCGTACGAGAAGGGCGCGGGGCCCGAGTACCGCATCAACATCATCGACACGCCGGGCCACGTGGACTTCACGGTCGAGGTGGAGCGGTCGCTTCGCGTGCTCGACGGCGCGGTCGCGCTGCTCGATTCCGTCGCCGGCGTGGAGCCGCAGACGGAGACGGTGTGGCGCCAGGCGGACCGCTACAAGGTTCCGCGCATGATCTTCGCGAACAAGATGGACCGCGTCGGCGCGAACTTCGACCGGTGCATGACGATGATCAAGGACCGTCTGTCGAAGCGCGCGTTCGCGCTCCAGATCCCGGTCGGCTCCGGTGAGCTGTTCACCGGGCACATCGACGTGCTCGAGCGCAAGCAGTACATCTTCGACGAGGCGAGCCTGGGCAAGACCTTCGCCGTCGTCGACGTCCCCGAGGAGTACAAGGACGCCGTCGAAGCGGCGCGCCACGAGGCCGTCGAGGCCGCGGTGGAGCACGACGACGCGCTGATGGAGAAGTATCTGGGCGGCGAGGAGCTGACCGTCGATGAGATTCGGAGCGCGATCCGGAAGGCGACGATCAAGATGGAGTTCGTGCCGGTGCTCTGCGGCGCCTCGTTCAAGAACAAGGGCGTGCAGGCGCTGCTCGACGCCGTGATCGATTACCTCCCGGCGCCGAGCGAGGTGAAGGCGATCCAGGGGCACCTGCCGCACCACGACGAGCACTTCGAGGAGCGTCCGGTGAACGACGAGACGCCGTTCGCGGCGCTGGCGTTCAAGATCGCGACGGATCCGTTCGTCGGGAAGTTGACGTTCTTTCGGGTGTACAGTGGAGTCCTGAAGTCGGGGTCGTATGTCTACAACGCGACGAAAGACCGGCGCGAGCGTGTGGGGCGGTTGCTCCAGATGCACGCGAACAAGCGTGAGGAGATCGAGGAAGTGCGGGCCGGCGACATCGCGGCCGCGATCGGGCTGAAGGAGACGCGCACGGGCGACACCATGTGCGACGACGAGCATCCGATCATCCTCGAGGCGATGAAGTTCCCGAACCCCGTCATCGACGTCGCGATCGAGCCGAAGACGAAGGCCGATCAGGACAAGCTGGCGATCGCGTTGAACAAGTTGTCCGAAGAGGATCCGACCTTCCGCGTGCATACCGATGCGGAAACGTCGCAGACGATCATCTCCGGGATGGGCGAGCTGCACCTCGAGATCATCGTCGACCGCATGATGCGCGAGTTCAAGGTCGACGCGAATGTCGGGCGCCCGCAGGTGGCCTACCGCGAGACGATCAAGAAGCGCGTCGAGAAGGTGGAAGGAAAGTTCATCCGCCAGTCGGGTGGCAAGGGCCAGTACGGCCATTGCGTCATCAACATGCAGCCGTCCGAGCCGGGACAGGGCTTCGTGTTCGAGGACAAGATCGTGGGCGGTGTGATCCCCCGCGAATACATCGGACCGATCGAGCAGGGCATCAAGGAGGCGTTGGAGAACGGCGTGCTGGCGGGCTACCCGATGGTCGACGTGAAGGTCGAGCTCATCTACGGTTCGTATCACGATGTCGACTCGTCCGAGATGGCGTTCAAGATCGCCGGCAGCATGGCGTTCAAGGAGGCGGCCAAGAAGGCGCAGCCCGTCATTCTCGAGCCGATGATGAACGTCGAGGTCGTCGTGCCCGAGGCGTACATGGGCGACGTGCTCGGTGACCTGTCGTCGCGCCGCGGCAAGATCGGCGGGATGACGCAGCGAGGCGAAGCGCAGGTGATCGCCTCGACCGTGCCGCTCTCCGAGATGTTCGGCTACTCGACCAAGCTGCGCTCGATGTCACAGGGCCGTGCGGTCTACTCGATGGAGTTCGCGCACTACGAGGAAGTCCCGAAGAGCAAGGCGGAAGAGATCATTTCGAAGGTCAAGCCTTCATAACGCAGTCAGGCCGTCAGGCGGTCGGGCGGTGACCCCTCGACCGCCGGACCGCCGGACCGCCAGACAGTCAGTCATACAGACTTTACTTCACTGAGATATCCAGCAATGGCCAAGGCAAAGTTCGAGCGGACGAAGCCGCACGTGAACGTCGGGACGATCGGGCACGTCGATCATGGGA
>JALYXJ010000289.1 GCA_030947165.1 Gemmatimonadota bacterium | reverse complement strand
CGCGCAGCAGCGATTCCACCGCATCCTGCGCTCGCACGGAATGGCCGAGCTGCTCACCGATGTGCCGGGCCGCGTCGAGGGAGGCGGTGACGGACTCGAGCCCTGCGCTCCCCATCTGGAGTCGCAGCAGGTCGAGGCGGATGTTCTCGAGCGCGGCGACGGTGGCGGCGAGCCGCTCGGCGGCCAGGGCACGCGTGGCGCGGAGCTCGTCGGCCATCCTCGTGCGCTCGGAGCTGGTGAGCGAGTCGGCGATGCGGTCGAACACCACGAGTTGGCCGTCGAGATCCTCCATCACGCGGCGCAGGCTGCCCGCGTCCGCCTCGAGCCGGCGCACGACCTCGGGCAGCGCGGCGAGCTCGCGTCGCGAATCCTTGGGCAGGGCCTGGAACAGCAGGTCCGTCGCTCGGCCGAGGGCGATCTCCGTGAGCATGGGCATGCCGAGCACTGGTCGCGCCGGCGCGTCCACGCCGACGCCGACGGCGCGGGTCAGGCGAGCACCCCAGCGACTCTTCCAGAAGGAGATCGATAACGACGCCGCCTTGGCACTCAAGCGCAGCCGCACGAAGTCACCGATCAGCGTCACGCTCGAGAGCACGAGCGTCGAGAGCGAGACGCTGAGTCCCACACCGAAGCGGACCGCGGCCGCGTAGTCCATCGGTGCGCTGCGCTGCATAAGGGTCGCGAAAGCGAGTCCGGAGACGACCGAGCCACCGAACAGCACCTTCATGCCGGTGAGCATCGACGACGACTGTTGCGCGCGCTCGTACTCGATCTCCTCGCTGCGCACCAGCGCATGCTCCTTGAGCGCGGCGTGCAGGTCGTCGACGATGTAGCCGTCGCGGAGCACGCGACGAAGACGCGTGACGAACGGGAGGTAGGTTAGCGCGGCTACCGTGACCAGCGGCACGGGAAAGAGCCACGGGTTGCGGGACTCCACTGCGACGAGCACGCCGACCATCGTGCCCCACATCGTGAAGATGGCACGCGGCGCCGCCTCTCGCTCTCCCTTGGCGATCCATACGCGCAGCGGCGCGGGGATCTCCTTCGCGTGCTCGAATGCCTGATCGATCGCCTCGGCGAACGCCTCGGCGTTGCGGTAGCGGCGCAGAGGTTCCTTCGCGAGGCACCGGTCCACCGCCTGCGCGAGCCGTGGCGGCACCGCGCTCGCCAGGCTCGCGATGGCAGGTGCGGGGACGGTCAGGTGCTTCGTGACCACGTCGGAGGGCGTTTCGCCCTCGAACGGCAGGCGGCCGGTGAGCGCGTAGAATCCCACGACGCCAAGCGAATACAGATCGCTCCGCGCGTCGACCGGCTCACCCACGGCCTGCTCGGGGCTCACGTAGTGCGCGTTGCCCATGACGCGCCCATCGTCGGTTACGGCCGCGGCGTACATCGCGCTCGCGATCCCGAAGTCCATCACGATCGCGCGGTCGGTGCCGCGCTCGAGCACGATGTTCTCGGCGCTCACGTCACGGTGCACGATGCCGGCGGCGTGGGCGTACGCGAGCGCCCAGGACACTTCACGCAGCAGGCGCGCCGCCTGTCCCGGCAGCAGCGGCCCGCGCGTGCGAATCCGCTCCCCGAGCGTGATGCCCTCCACGTAAGCCATCACGATGTAGACGAAGCCGCCCCGTTCACCCATCGCGTACACCGGCACGATGTTGGGATGCGTCAACCGCGCCGCGACCTGGGCCTCGCCGAGGAACGCCTCGCGCAACCCGGGACTGGTGGCGAGGGTAGGAGGGAGGACCTTGATAGCCACCGGACGGGCGAGACGGACTTCGCGCGCGAGGTAGACGACGCCCATCCCTCCCCGGCCAATCTCTCGATCGAGCGAGTATTCACCCGCGAGGGCGGCCTGCAGCGCAATGAAGTCGGCGTCGAGGTCGTGGGGCATTGGCCAAGGTAGGCGGGACGGGCCCCGCCGCGCCAGCGTTCTCCGCCCGGTCACCCCCCGCTAGATTGCAACCATGGCAGCGTCTCCCGCACCCGATCAGCCCGCAACCTACTTCCGGAAGGGATTCGGCCTGAAGGCCGACGTCCAGACCGAGCTGGCAGCCGACTACAACGGTCGGGTGGTGGATGCCCTGCGCGAGCATGACTACACGCTCAGCGTGGGCGACGTCACCATTCGCTTGGCGAAGGAATTCGGCTTCTGCTACGGGGTGGAGCGGGCGGTGGAGTACGCCTACCAGACCCATCGGAAGTTTCCGGACCGGCGGCTGCTGCTCGTCGGCGAGATCATCCATAACCCGCACGTGAACGACAAGCTGCGCGGGATGGGGATCGAGATCCTGGAACCGGTGACGTCGGGCGAATTCGACTTCAGCGGCGTGCGCCCGGAGGACGTGGTGATTCTCCCCGCCTTCGGCGTGACGATTGCCGCGTTCGAAGCGCTGCGCGCAATTGGCTGCGTGTTGGTGGACACGACCTGCGGCTCGGTGCTCAACGTCTGGAAGCGCGTCGAGAGCTACGCGCGCGACGGTTACACGGCGCTCATCCACGGCAAGCACTATCACGAGGAGACGCGCGCGACCGCGTCGCAAGTGATGAAGCACCCGAACGGGCATTACCTGGTGGTGCGCCAGATGGACGAGGCGCGCGAGGTGTGTGAGTACATCGAGGGGCGCGGGAGTCGCGACGCCTTCCTGGACAAGTTCGCCAAGTCGGCGTCGCCCGGGTTCGACCCCGACGTGCACCTGCGCCGGATCGGCGTGGCGAACCAGACCACGATGCTCGCCAAGGAGTCGCTGGCAATCGGTGAGGAGGTCGGCCGGGCGATGGCGAGAGCTCGCGGGGCCGCGGCACGACTCGCCGACTTCCGCACGTTCGACACGATCTGCAGCGCGACTCAGGAGCGACAGGACGCGGTGCTCGCGCTGCTCGAGGAGCCACTCGACGCGATGGTGGTGATCGGCGGCTTCAACTCCAGCAACACGATCTCGCTCGCCGCGCTGTGTGCCGAGCGGGTGCCGACGTATCACATCGAGGATGCGGCGGGGCTCGATCCCGAGGCTGGCACGGTGCACTTCCGCGTGGCCGGCGTGGCGCACGTCGAGGAGACGCGCGAGGGTTGGCTCCCGGCTGGCCGGCCGGTGCGCGTCGGCGTGACCGCGGGCGCGAGCACGCCGAACAACAAGATCGGTGAGACGGTCGCGCGGATCCTGGCGACTCGGGGATTGGTGTACGAAGC
>JALYXJ010000260.1 GCA_030947165.1 Gemmatimonadota bacterium | reverse complement strand
CGTGAAACCGAGGGTGAGGGCGAGCACGAGCGCCGCCGCGAGCATGGAGAGCGGTGACGCATCGATCGTGAGCAGCTGTTGAGCGCGAGCCACCCGGCGATCGTGCTCCAGCAGCGTCGCCCGCGCCTCGGTGAGAGCGCTCCGCGCTGCCGACTCCTGCCGTCGCATGCTGTCCACCACCGCGATCACCGGAAGCGTATCGATCTCGGGGCTCGTCACCACGCGGCGGGGTGGAAGCAGCTGATCGAGCTCGGCCCTCATCGCGTCGCGCTTCTGTCCCGCCAGCGCCTGCAGCCCCCGCCCCAGCTCGGCGGCGCGCGCGGTCAGGGCCACGTACTCGGCGTCCACCCCTCCCAGCGCGGTCAGCGCCTCCCGCGCGCGATCGATGGCGGTGAGCGAGTCCAGCATCGAGATCACTCGCGGATTTCCTCGCAGCTCTGGTACATCTCCCAGCGAGCGATAGGACGAGAGAAGGGGCGCACTCTCGGAGTGCTTCACCGCCTGGCCGATCGCGGCGCTCGCTCGCGCCAGCGAGTCGCGCCGTTCGCGGGATGCGGCTGACATCGTGTCGGCGGGGAGAACGATCGGTGTCCTGTGCGCGTTGGCCGCGCGGGCCTCGTCCAGCGAGCCCTCCGACTGCTGACGCTGCCGCGCCGCCGCCGTCAGTCGCGCCGTGAGCAGCGTCGTGTCCGCGCGCGGGAGAGCGTCCTGGAGGAGCATCTGCGCCTGCCGGTGCGCGCGCTGGGGGATCAGCACCAGCGTGAGAAGCAGAACGACGAACGCCCCGCCGGATACACCCGCGAGCAGCAGCGACCGACGCTGTGCGTTTCGAGCGCGTCGCCGGAGCCAGAGTGCCCCCGGATGCGCGCGCCGGTCGTGACTTACCGGCTCGGGCATCGTCGGCACAGCGGTCCCGGCGTGCGGTCTGTCCTCAGGGCTCCACCCCGAACGGATCGCCGGGCGGCGCGACCAGTGCCGGGGTGGGGGCTGGCAGCTCGCGCCGCTCCATCCAGCGAGTGAGATCCCCCGCCAGCGCCGCCCAGTGCGCTCGCTCCGCTTCCGATCCGACGCGCACCGCTCTTCGGCGAGCCTGATCGCGCAGCTGCGCGATCTTGTAGTCGGCGATCGCTCGCGCCTCCGGTGCCGCATTGCGGTCGGCCGCCAGACTCAGCAGACGATCGGCGAGCGCGCGCTGCGTCACACGCTGCAGCGCCGCCACCTTGGGCGCCGCGGCGGGGCGCTCTCTCCATGTGGCGGCTGCCAGCGAGTCGATCGTCTCGGCGAGCGTCAACGGGTCGCGCCCGTGGCCGGCGAACTGCACCAGGCGGCCGGCCCGCTCCCGCTGGAGCACCGCATCCACGATCATCTGCGCGAGCGTCCGCGCGGCACCGAGCTCGTCGAACGCGGGCCGCGTCCGGCTTCCGAACAGCTCCACATACGGCCCGTAGGAGAAGGGCCGCGGCGCGAGCAGGGTGAGCACCGTGTCCGGGATGTCGAGCTCCGCTGGCTGGAGCGCCGCAGCCAGGGTCGTGAGCGCTCGGCGCTGCCGGTCGCCGGCGATCGGCCGCGTGGCCTGCAGCGCATCGCCGCGCACGGCGTTGCTGTATTCCATGCCGCCGATGGTCTTGGCCAGCGCGTTGATCGCGAAGCGGTGGAAGAAGTAGATGGGCACGAAGCGCTCCTGCAGCAGCGCGATCGGCTCGCCTGGCCGGATGTTGCGCTCGCCGAATCGCGCGATCGCAACGCGCCGCACGGCCATCTGATGCTTCATGAACTCATCCGCGCTCGCCGCGTCGTCCCACAGATTCACTCGGGGATCCGACGCGAATTCGGGGCGCGCATCAGCATCGGACAGGAAGAGAAATCCCTTCCGCAGTCCGTCGGCGACCAGCGCGCGCAGCGAATCGGCCTCGCTCGCCGGCGGGAACGTCCCGTACGCCCAGTGAATCGCCCACACGTCGTACGCGCCGGGCCCCACGCCGTACGCCGCCGAGATGTCGATGTGGCCGCTGCCGTCGAGGCGCACGCGCGGCGGCGGATAATCCATCACCGACGCCCGCTCGTACGTGGACGCGATGTAGTTGTGCGCCATGCCGAGCGTGTGTCCCACCTCATGGGCACTGACCTGCCGCACGCGCGCCAGCACGAACGCGGTGTCCGCGGCCGCCGCGTCGGCCCCCATCAGTCCGGCATAGAGGTTGTAGTCCGTGCGCGCACGGTGCGAGTCGAGCCGGGCCATTCCCTTGAGGATCTCACCCGTGCGAGGGTCATCGAGCGAGCCCCCGATCGACCAGCCCCGCTCGTTGCGGTTCTCCCACTGCACCACGTTGTAGCGCGAATCCAGGGGATCCACGCCCTCCGGGAGATCCTCGACCCGGAAGCCGCCCGTGAGACCCGCCTGATCGAACGCCCTGACCCACCAGCTCACTCCTTCCTTCGTCGCCGTGCGCACCGGCTCCGGTATCCCGCGATCGATGTAATAGACGATGGGGTTCCTGATCGGACTGGCCGGATCGGCCGGATCGGCGCGCTGGAGACGGTGGCGCGCGATCCATCGAACCTCGAGCGGAGACTGGATCGGCTGCGCGTAGTCCTTGAACGTGATCCCGCCGAAGCCGACGCGGGGATCGAGCACGCGGGGCCGATAGCCGTCATCGGGCAGCTTCATCAGCGATGCGTGCTGGCGCAGCGTGAACGCCCGGCCGTCCGGAACGACGGAGGCAACGATCTCCCCGGGCCGGCCCTGCGCGGCGAAGGTGAGCGAGACGTCCACCTCGGTGTTCTCCGGAAAAGCCTTGGTGTACTGCTCGTGGATGCTCGAGCGGTCGCGCGCGAGGGCGTAGCTCCCCTCGTTGCTGCGCGCGAGCGTCCCCGCGACATCCAGCCAGTCGCGAAGGAAGAAATCCGTGGCATCGACGAGCAGGCGTCCCCTCTCCTCGGCCAGCAGCGGCAACGCCGCCATCGTGCTCGGCGCGAACGCCTCGGCGACGGTCCGCAGATGCGCCGGATTGTCGCGGGCGGAGCTGCGATATTTCCAGTTCTCGAGAACGACCAGCACGTGCTCGCCGCTCCGGTCGAAGCGGGCGATGTGGGACGCGCCGTCGGATCCCCGGTCGAGACCGATCGGGTTGGAGCCGAGGCCGGTGGCCAGCTCGAGGAAGAAGAGCACGCGCAGCGAGTCGCGCGGGATCTCGAGCGCGATCCTGCCCGTGCGCCGGTCGAGATAGAGAGGGATGAAGCCATCCCGCTTTTCCATTCCGGCCGTGCGAGCGGCGATGCTCGTGGCGGGAGTCGCTGCCGCGGTCGGGGCCGACGATCTGGCCGGCTCCTGCGCGGCCAGCGTGCGGGACGTGGCGCACGCCAGGATGAGCGCGAAGGCGAGCAACGGTGTCGAGCGACGGGGCATGGCCGGTTCTCTCAGCGGGGGTAGGGTGACGCTATCGCCGGAGCGATTGCCGGATCACCGTGATGAGGCAGAGGATGGCAATGATGCTGAGACCGATCGACACCCAGCTCCAGACGATGCCGGCGCGTGTGGTCGCGAGGGTGCTGAGACCGAGCGCGAAGATTCCGGCGGCGAGTCTCGGAAAGGTAGCGGGCACGTGATCGCGCTCGATACGTGAGCTGATGCCGAGGGCGACGCCGCCGATGGCCATGATCACGCCAACCCAGATGCGCATGCGCGGGAAGTTACCGCAGCGCGCGGGGGTGATGCGAGAGAGGCGCGTGG
>JALYXJ010000257.1 GCA_030947165.1 Gemmatimonadota bacterium | reverse complement strand
GGCCAGCATTTATGCCTAACCCACGGCCGGAGCACGATCCGTCGCTGGTTGACACACGGCTGGGGGGGAGCACCAGATATTATCTCATCCCCCGCAAGGAAGCAGGCATGCGCGTACCAGACGCAATCTTGAAATGTGCAGTCTTTCTCGGCCGCGAAGAGGGGACTGAGAGGGTGTACCGCGCCACCGCGTTTGTATACGCCTTGGGTTCCGATAGAGTGCCCAATGGGACGTTTTACTATTTGGTCACGGCGGCGCACGTCGCTAACGACCTTGCGGGGGCGCCGTTCTGGGTTCGCGCAAACATTCGCGACGGCGGCTTTCGTGAATTCGAGGGGGATGGCTCGGAATGGGTCAGGCATGATGACAAGGCGGTCGACGCCGCGGTGTATCCGTGGTACAAGCCGCCGGAGGTTGACTGCATCCCAATCGCCACGAGCAACATGCTTACCGAGGACAAACGACGAACGCTGAACATCGGCATTGGGGACGACGTGCTAATGGTTGGTCTCTTTGCAAAGCATTCAGGTTCGCGCGAAAATTTGCCGCTTGTCCGCACCGGCACACTGGCAATGCTCCCCGGCGAACCGATCAGGAATGGCGACGGTTTCCTCTGGGCCCACCTGATTGAAGCGCGGTCAATCGGCGGCCTGAGCGGGTCGCCAGTGTTTGTGAGCCGAACGATGTTTTTCCCGTCGTTTGAAAAAGCCTTGGAGGATGAGGGTGCAGGCTTTGTGCACGGGCGGGTGGCAGGTCCGATTCACTTCCTGGGATTGATGCACGGCCATTGGGAGATTGACCCGAGCCGAATTAACGATCCCGTTACTCACACCACGTCGCCTGCGGACGTCGGTGTCAACGTTGGTATTGCGCTCGTGGTGCCATCCGAGAAGATCCTTGAAATCTTCAACCAACCAAGGCTGGTCGAAATGCGAAAGAAAACCGAGGACCATGCTATCAGCGAGCAGGGCACCACGACGCCGGACAGTGGATTCCAGCCCAAAAAGCGCCCGGGGCCAGAGCCGGAGCGCTTAGTCATTGACGACACATGGGAGCGAGCAGTAAAGCGCGGCTTGGAGAAGAAGCCGCCCCAGAAGAAGAAACGGCGCTAGTCCTCTTCTTCTGGCTTTCAGCCCGCGACTTGCTGCGCGTGTGTGAGGCGCTTGTGGTCGGCGCTGCGAATCGCCAACGCGGTGCGCTCGCCATCGCTCAGCTTGCGCGCGTTGTAGCGGAACTCGAATTCAGAAAGGTACCGATGCAGATGCTTACGGCTGACGTTGTGAAACGTGCCATAAACGCCACGCTTGAGGAGCGAAAAGAATCCCTCAATCGTGTTGGTCGTGACGTCGCCACGTGCGAATTCGTTCTCGCTGTGGTTGACGGTTTCATGGCTCGCAAAGTGATCGCGCAAGCGGCGGTAGCCCATGGCTTCATCGGTCATGATGCGCGCCGTCGAATCCACCATATCCAACACATGAGCGCGAAGCGTGCGAGCCGTTACGTCGGTAGTCACGCGCGCCCGAACGCGTCCGCCACGCTCGACACCAGCGACGACGGGTGTCTTCCGATCCACGAAGTCAGGCTTGGGTCCCATCCCCGCGTGTCCATTCCAGCCGCGCGACTGGCCCGCCTGCTTACGTGGCTTGCCGCCAACGTATGTCTCGTCAAACTCCACCGTCCCGCCCAACTTGGCACGTGGCGTCTCGCGCATGGCGAAGCGGATACGGTGCATCAGAAACAAGTCGCTCTTGTAGCTAAGGCCAGTCATGCGCTCAATCTGCTTCGCGCTTACGCCCTTCTTCGACGCACACGCCGCCCAGAAGGCGTAGCACCAGTGACGGAGCGGAATCGCGCTGTCCTCCATGATGGTGCCGACACGAACGGTGTACTGCTGCTTGCAGCCCCGGCAGCGCCACAGGAACCGCGCGTTCCGCGTCCCGTCCTTGGCCTTCATCTGGGAGACCTCGGTATCGCCGCAGCGGGGACAGTTCGGCGACTCGTCCCACCGCTGCGCTTCCATGAATTCCACCGCTGCACGCTCATCACGGCACGCCTTTGGGAGCGCTGCCAAAACCTCGTCACGCGGCGAGCCAGCTTTCCGTTGCTTCCCTTTGCGATTGGCCATGACACATGATACCACAAAAGGGTCCGTGCGTCAAGTACATAGTTCCGGTATATACTTACCATTCATCCCGCGTCAATACCTGCTGCGCATCGGGACTAGCCACGACGCGCTGGTCCTCTCAGATCACTCGGCCGCGTATCCTGCTCGTGGACATCGTGCTCCCGGAGATCGACGGGCTCGAGCTGACGCGGATGATGCGTGCCGACCCGCATTGCATCATTGCGCGATCATCGCCTTCACGGCGCCGGATTGCATCGCCCGCCGACGGCCGCGAATCTCTGACGCCTTCGCTTCCCAACCGGATGAGCGCGCCGGTGCACCTCTGACCGCAGCCGCGCCTATCGCGGCCCGGGCAGCGCCCTAACTTGGGAGGACCTCCTACTGACTCAAAAACTCGTGAGCTCCACTTCTCGTGCTGCGTCCCCGCCCCGCGGCGCCGACGCACACCTCGCCGATCCCGACCACAATCCGTCGTTCACCAAAGGGGTGTTCCTTGGCGAGATCCGCGAGGACCTCGTCTTTCCCTTCCCGGCCCTTGCCGCCGATGAGCGCGAGTCGCTCACGATGGTGCTCGACTCGTTTCGCGCCTTTGCCGCGGACCACATCGACACGAAGCAGCTCGACCACGACGGCAAGTTCCCCGACGCCGTGCGCATGGGCATGCACGAGCTCGGGATGATGGGGATGAACATTCCCGAGGCATACGGCGGGTTCGGCGCGTCGGCGAAGGTGTTCAATCGCGTGTTCGGCGAGATCGGGGCGACCGACCCGGCGCTCGCGGTGTACTTCGGCGCGCACCAGTCCATCGGGTGCAAGGGCATTACCCTCTTCGGGACCGAGGATCAGAAGCAGCGCTGGCTTCCGCGCTGCGCGTCGGGAGAGATCGTTGCCGCTTTCTGCCTGACCGAGCCGGGAAGTGGCTCCGACGCGCAGGCCATGACGACCACTGCGACGCCGAGCGCCGACGGCACCATCTATTCGATCACCGGCACGAAGATCTGGATCTCCAACGCCGGCTACGCGGGGCTCTTCACCGTGTTCGCCAAGGTGCCGGTCGTCGTGGACGGCAAGACGAAGCAACGCGTCACCGCCTTCGCCGTCGATGCGACATTGCCCGGGATCTCGCTCGGGCAGCCCGAGCAGAAGATGGGAATCAAGGCGAGCGACACGCGCACCGTCAGCTTCGACAACGTGATCGTCCACCAGACGGATCGCATCGGTGACGTCGGTCAGGGCTTCAAGATCGCCCTCGAGATCCTCAACTCCGGACGACTCGGCCTCGCGGCCGGCTCGTCGCTCGGCGCGCGCCGGATCATGCGCGAGGCGCTCGTCTACGCCAAGCAGCGGGAGCAGTTCGGCCGGCCCATCGGCTCGTTCGAGATGATCCAGCAGAAGATCGCCGTCAACGCCGTCGAGACGTACGCGTCGGATTCGGCATGGATGCTCACGGCCGGCATGGTGGACCGCGGCGCAATCGACTTCTCGCTCGAAACGGCCGCGTGCAAGATCTTCGCGAGCGAGCTCGCCTTCCGCGCCAGCACCGACGCGCAGCAGATGGCCGGCGGCATCGGCTACTCCAAGGCATTCCCGTACGAGCAGGCGGTGCGCGACTCGCGGATCAACCTGATCTTCGAGGGCACGAACGAGATCCTCCGGGCCCTCATCGTCCTCACGGCCCTCCAGCAGCCGGGCGAGCGGCTCAAGGCGCTCGGCAAGGCGTTCAAGGATCCGCTCCACTCCATCGGCGCCATCGGCTCGTACGTCACCGGTCGCGCCAAGCGGCAGATCGTCAAGCCGGCGTTCACGATGGTGCACGAGGCGCTGGCGGACGAAGCCGACTCGGTCGCGTCGATCATCCACGATCTTGCGTTGGCCGTGGAATCGCTGCTCCTCAAGCACGGCAAGGCGGTGATCGAGCGGCAGTTCCTCCAGAATCGTCTCGCCAATGCCGCGATCGACATCTACATGTCCGTCGCGACCCTCTCCCGCACCACCTGGGAGATCGAGCGCGCCGGCTCCGTGGAAGCGGCAGCCGCGGAGCTGGACTGCGCGCGCGTCTTCATCCCCGCCGCGATGCGCCGCGCCCGGCGCAATCTCCGCGCACTGCGGGTGAATCAGGACGAGCGACTGAAGGCGATCGCCGAGCGGGCGTTGGACACGAGCGACCTCGCGCCGACGACGCCGACGGATCGCTGACGTCGCTCACGGTCGAATCATCTCCATCCACTCTCCGGCGGTCACCCGCTTGCCGACGAAGAACTCGCCGAACTGCGCGTACTCGGCGCTCACCTCGTCGAACCGCATGTCGGTGACGATCTTCTTGAACGTCAGCGGCTCGCCGGCGAACAGCGTGACCCCCCATTCCCAGGCGTCCAGGCCGATGGCGCCGGAGATCACCTGGAGCACACGCCCCGCGTAGCCCCGCCCCGTCGCGCCATGGGCGCGCATGAGCCGACTGCGCTCCTCCAGCGGCAGCGTGTACCAGTTCTGCTGCGCGTCCCGCTTCTTCGACATCGGATAGAAGCAGACGTACGGCATGTCATCCGGCTGGGTCGGAAAGAGCCGCTTCTGCACATGCTCGCTCGCCCGCTCGTCGGCGACGCGCGCTTCCATCTCGGTGCGATACTCTGCATCGCCCACGG